>JBFLWG010000008.1:0-19306 GCA_040757795.1 Hadarchaeota archaeon (SeqCode)
CTTCTTGATGAAGTCTGGGTGAGTCGTTTCCTTTAGATGGATAACTCCCATCTCGTGAAGCCGGGACACGACGTCGTCCCTGTAACTTTGGAGAACAACTGTTTGGACCTTTTTCATCTTTGCGGGCTTGAACATCAACCCACCCGCACCACTGAATCCACGACAAGCTTCGTGGCCTTCTTTTTCCTCATTTCAAGCCGCTTGTCCCTCAGCTGGTCTCTCTCCCTTGCTTCCGCAATCTCGCTCTGGACTTCCGCTGCGGCCTTTGCCATCGCGTCGTTCATCGTCTTCTGGTGCTTTGCTAATGCCTCGGACTTGGACCTGTCCTTTATCTGTTCGGCGTCCGTCCTAGCTTTGACAACTATTTCCTGTGCCTGGGCTTTGGCGCGCTCCACAATCTCCTTCGCCTTTTTCTCTGCTTCAAAAATCGCCTTCAGGTCTTCCATTCAATCACCTCTGGCTTGGCTGGCTGAATAAGATAATGAAGATATACATAAAAGCAGGATTGTTAATCATAGCTGGAGGGTCTGAATGGGCAAAATATTCAGGATAACTGGCCCCGTAGTCATAGCCGACGGGATGAAGGGCGCCGAGATGTACGAGCTTGTGAAGGTCGGCGACGAGGGGTTGATGGGTGAGATAATAGGCCTGAAGGAGGACCGGGCGACAATCCAGGTTTATGAGGAGACTTCTGGGATAAAGCCAGGCGAGAAAGTAGAAGGCACGGGTAAGCCGCTTTCTGCTGAACTTGGGCCCGGACTGGTTGGTGCCATTTATGATGGGACCCAGAGGCCGCTCACAGTCATAAAGTCAAAAGTCGGGGACACCATCAAGCGAGGGGTCTTCGCCAACTCCCTGCCCCGCGACAAAAAGTGGGAGTTCCGTCCAAGGGTCAAGAAGGGAGCAGATGTTGTCGAGGGCGACATCCTTGGCGTGGTGAAGGAAAGCAAGCTCATAGAACACAGGGTGCTCGTGCCGCCGGGAGTGAAGGGGAAAGTTATCGAGATATCCGACGGCTCATACAAGGTTGAAGATGCAGTTGCCATTGTTGAAACTCCGGACGGCAAGAGGGACGTGCAGATGATGCAGGTCTGGCCGGTCAGGCGCGCGCGCCCGTTCAAGGAGAAGCTCCAGCCGCAAGAGCCGCTTCTGACAGGGCAAAGGGTCGCCGACACTTTCTTCCCGATAGCAAAAGGCGGGACGGTGGCGATCCCGGGAGGCTTCGGGACGGGCAAGACTGTTTTCCTCCACCAGGTCGCGAAGTGGGCGGACGCCGAGGTCGTGACTTACATAGGGTGCGGGGAGCGCGGGAACGAGATGTGCGATGTTCTCGTCCACTTCCCCCAGCTGAAGGACCCGCGCACAGGGGAGTCGCTGATGGAGAGGACCACCCTGATCGCGAACACATCAAACATGCCCGTGGCCGCCAGGGAGGCCAGCGTCTACACCGGAATCACAATCGCCGAGTACTTCAGGGACATGGGGTACAACGTCGCCCTGATGGCGGACTCCACATCGAGGTGGGCGGAAGCAATGAGGGAGATCTCTGGCAGGCTGGAGGAGATGCCGGGCGAGGAAGGCTTCCCGGCTTACCTGGCGTCGCGACTCGCCGAGTTCTACGAGAGGGCGGGGAGGGTCGTGACACTTGGCAGTGAAAAAAGGCTCGGCTCAGTGACGGTGCTGGGTGCGGTCTCGCCACCTGGAGGGGACCTCTCTGAACCAGTATCACAAAACACCCTCAGAATAGCCAAGGTCTTCTGGGCGCTGGACACTGGACTGGCCGACCGCCGCCACTTCCCGGCCATCCACTGGCTCAACAGTTACTCCCTCTATGTGGACAAGGTGAAGGAGTGGTGGAGGCAAAAGCTCAATGAAGACTGGAAGCCGCTTAGGGATGAGGCTATCGCCATGCTACAGAAGGAGGCGGAGCTCGAGGAAATAGTGAAGCTTGTGGGGCCTGACGCCCTCCCAGAGCCTGACAGGGCGGTGCTGGAGTCGGCCAGGATGATGAGGGAGGACTTTTTGCAGCAGTTTGCTTTTCATGAGGTCGACACATACTGCGCGGCGGAAAAACAGCTTGGGATGCTGAAGCTTGCGCTCGGTTTCTACCGGAACGCCGCGGACGCCGCGAAGAGGGGCGTCCCTGTCGAGGAGATAAAGAAGCTGCCGATCAAGGAAGCCATAGCCGTGATGAAGAGGATGCCGACCGAGAAGTTTGACAAGGAGGTTGGGAAGATGGAGAAGCAGTTAAAAGATGAGTTCGAGGAGATTCTGAAAACCAAGAAGGCCCCAGCCTGGGGCAAACGCGGGGAGTGATGTGATGAAGAGCCGCGAATACTTGACAGTCTCGGAAGTCTCTGGTCCCCTTATGATAGTCGAAGGCGTAAGCGGCGTGGCCTATGGAGAGGTGGTGGAAGTTGTCACGCCGGACGGGGACACCAAGCATGGGGAAGTGCTGGACGCCTACATGGACCGCGCCGTGGTGCAGGTCTACGAAGGCACGAGGGGGATAGACACTGCACAAACAAGGGTCAGATTCACTGGCGAAACCACAAAGTTCGGCGTCGGGATGGAGCTTCTAGGGAGAGTCTTCAGCGGGCGCGGGGCACCAATTGACGGGGGGCCGAAGCCGATAGCCGAAGATGAGTGGGATGTCCACGGGGCGCCCCTGAACCCGGCGGCAAGGGAGTACCCAAGCGAGTTCATCCAGACGGGGATTTCCGTGATAGACGGAATGAACACTCTCGTCAGAGGACAGAAGTTGCCGATATTCTCTGGCGCGGGCATGCCACACAATGAGATTGCCGCTCAGGTTGCCCGGCAGGCTAAAGTCCTCGGGGAAGAGGAAAAGTTCGCCGTGATATTCTGCGGGATGGGGATAACACACGAGGAGGCGGCGTTCTTCACGCGGGACTTCGAGCGGACTGGAGCGCTTGAGCGGGCCGTGGTTTTCCTTAACCTGGCGAACGACCCCGCGATTGAGAGAATCATGACACCGAGGCTGGCGTTAACAACTGCCGAGTACTTTGCATACGCTCACGGGATGCATGTCCTTGTGATACTCACTGACCTGACAAACTACTGCGAGGCCTTGAGGGAGGTCTCGGCCGCGCGGGGCGAGGTTCCGGGCAGGAGGGGCTACCCCGGTTACATGTACACGGACTTGGCGACAATGTACGAGCGGGCGGGTAAGATTAGGGGGAAGAAGGGTTCTGTGACTCAAATGCCAATTTTGACGATGCCCGGTGACGACATAACACACCCCATTCCAGACCTAACGGGTTACATCACTGAAGGGCAGCTTGTGATGGACAGGGAGCTGCACAGGAAGGGGATATACCCGCCGATTAATCCCCTACCGTCCCTTTCCAGGCTGATGAAGGATGGAATAGGGGCTGGGCGCACTCGCGAGGACCATGTGGATGTCTCAAACCAGCTTTACGCGGCTTATGCTGAAGGAAGGGACCTCCGGGCGCTGGTTGCGGTCGTCGGAGAAGAGGCACTGACTGACAGAGATAGGGGATATCTTGCTTTTGCAGACAGGTTTGAGCATGAGTTTATCAAGCAGGGACGGGATGAAGACAGATCTGTTGAATCCACCCTGAATCTTGGATGGGAGCTGCTGGGCGCGCTGCCAAGGGCCGAGCTTAAGCGGATAGACCCTAAGCTGGTGGAAAAATACCTGAAAGCCGCGAACGGCGGAGCCCGCGCGTAACTTTGGAAACTGCGTTAGTTTGTGTTTGAAGTAATTGTTTAGATGACACCATTTTTCTCGTTTATAAGGGACGTCCGCGCAAAAGCTCCGGCAGGAAGAAATAGCAAAGCGAGGGTGGCGAACGTTCGCCAACTACACGGCGATGTTCATGCACAAGAAGCCAAGCGCTCTAAAAATTCCAGTTTTGCAAGCGCGCTCCGAACTCAAAATCTTCATCATTAATCAGGGAAGCCAGGCTCATCATCGCGCGCAGAAATTCACTCTTCCGCGGGTATAAAGTTAGCCAGCCGCCGAGTCTGGTTGACACCTTTTTAACACGCCGGCCCATTGTTTATGGAGTTGTTGGAATGCCAAAGAAGTTCGTCGTCACGCCTTGGGAGGTCAAGGGAGAGGTCGACTACAACAAGCTCGTGAAGCAGTTCGGGACAAAGCTGCTGGACAAAGAGCTGCTGAGCAGGCTGGAAAGGCGCGCTGGTGAGCTCCACATGTATCTTCGCAGAAAGATTTTCTTCTCCCACAGGGACCTGAACTGGATTTTGGACATGCACGAGAAGGGGGAGAAGTTTTATCTCTACACCGGCAGGGGGCCCTCAGGCAACACCCACATTGGCCATCTGATTCCGTGGATATTCACAAAATATCTCCAGGATGCCTTCGACGCTGAGCTCTACTTCCAGATGACTGACGACGAGAAGTTCCTGTTCAAGAGGGAGCTAAGTCTGGACGAGTCGATGGGATTCGCCTACGGGAATGCCCTAGACGTGATCGCCTGCGGCTTCGATCCAAAGAAGACTTTCATCTTTTCCGACATAGATTATGGTAAGACCCTATACAAAATGGGCGTCCAGGTGGCCAAGCACATCACTTTCTCGACGGCAAAGGCAGTCTTCGGGTTCACCAGCGAGAGCAACATAGGAACAATCTTCTTCCCGGCCATCCAGGCGGCACCGTGCTTCTTCCCCTCTGTGCTGAAAGGGAAAAACATCCCGTGCCTAATCCCCGCCGCGATTGACCAGGACCCCTACTGGAGGCCAAGCAGGGATGTCGCGCCAAAGCTTGGTTTTTACAAGCCGGCTCAGCTACACTGCAAGTTCATCCCCGGGCTCGGCAAGGGGGGCAAGATGAGCGCGAGCGAGCCCGAAACCGCAATATTCACAACCGACACCCCCGAGGTCGCGAGAAGAAAGGTGATGAACGCCTTCACGGGCGGCGGCGGGACCGTCAAGGAGCACAAGGAGAAGGGCGGGGTCCCGGAAGTCTGCTCGGTCTACCAATACTTCGACTTCATCTTTGAGGAGGACGACAAGAGGGTCAAAGAAATGGGCCGCGCCTGCCGGTCAGGGGAACTGATATGTGGGGAGTGCAAGAAAATCCTGGCCGACAAGGTCGCGAGGTTCCTAATCCAGCACCAGGAGAAAAGGGAAAGGGCCAAGGACGTCCTCGAGAAATTCGTTCTGAAGGACTGAACTACGGCCGCTCCCGAGCCAGCGAGTAGTAGGTGACGTCGCCCTCGTCGTCGACTATCGCCCACAATATCTTCTTCCTTACGCTGTGGGCCAGCCTCACCGCTCGCGCGATCTCCGACGGCGTCAGCCTGATCCCTTCTGGGACCGAGTGCACCAGGAACTTGGAGTGGGCCTCCCCAGGTTTCTCTCCCCTCTCGTAGACCCTGAAATGGGCGCCGAACTTCAGCCCGGTCTTGACGATGTAGCCTCTCGACCTGAGGTCGTTGTAGACTGGGTATTTCAGTGCTATCTCGGGGTCCTTCTCGGCGAACTTTGAGAACAACTCCTTGAAACTGAGCTTTTTCCCCTCCTCGTCGACGACCCAGATCTTGCCGCTGTCCAGAAGATACAGCGACTCGACAGGCGCAAGCTGCAGCTTCCCCCCTGTCAGAGGCTTCCCGTAAGAACCCCTCTGGTAGAGCTGGTTCGCCGGCGCCTCTTCCCAGACTATCACCCTGGCCTTGTGCAGGCGCGCCTCAACAGGGATTTCGGACTCCATGCCGTCCCCAGACATCTGCTTTTAGAAGTTAAAAAAGGCGGGGGCGCTGGAAATTGCGGCCTCTCCGATAGCTTTAAGAATATAACGGCGTTATAATAATGTGGGAGAAATCCCAGAATCACGCTAATACCGGGCGGCGTGGCCGAGACGATGACGAGAGTTGAGAGCTGAGGCGATGTAGCTTTTCAGCCGAGGATGTGTCACCTCCATCGCAGTCGGTGTGGTTGCGCCGCCTGGTATTACGGAACTTGGTCTCGGCCGTTTCTTGTAAAAATGCCTTGGGCCGGCCTTTGGAAATGGTTTATATTGGGGGATGTGCAATCACCAAGGGGATTGAAGTGGAATATGTGCACGCAGCAATCCTGCTCCACAGCGTGAAGCAGCCCGTGAACGAGGAAAATGTGAAGAAGGTCCTCGCCGCATCGGGAGCCCAAGTAGATGAAGCCAGGGTAAAGGCCTTGGTCGCGGCCCTCGAGGGAGTCAACATAGACGAGGCCATCAAGGGGGCGGCCATCCCTGTGGCGGCGGCACCTGCGGCCGCAGCGGCGGCGCCGGCCAAACCAGAGGAAAAGAAGGAAGAGAAGAAGGTCGAGGAAGAGAAAAAAGAAGAGGAAGCCTTGGCCGGACTGGGCGCGCTGTTCGGGTAGATTGAACATCCAAACTTCTGCATAGGTGGCTTGAGCTGCCCATGGCTATTCAGGCCAGTGCCAAGTCTCGGTCACCCGGTCGTTGTTTGGAGAGAGTTGTTCGCAACCCTTGTTCAGCGCTTGCGTTTGCCGCCGGGAGTTTGGAGATAGTAGAAACTCACCCAGCTGAATATCAGGCCAATCGCGATCATGACCACTGACGCCAGCACTGAGACATCCAATCCCATTATAACCGTCGTACCGGTCGCGGAAGATATTACCGACAGGCCCAACGTCAGAAGACCTACGACAATCAATACTGCGCCCGCTATGGTGAATCCAAGACCCATAACTTCCTTCGGGGAACTTGCTACCATTTTGGCACCTCCGCTATAAGGTGAAAACACCTGCTTAAAAAAATGCTGGTGGGGCGTTCGAATGGCGCCAAATCCATCAAAAATCGCCCCGATGTCGATGAAACGCCGGCCGACTCAACCTTTTAACTTTGGTCAGGATATTCACTTGGCGTGAGCGTGAAAAACATCTACCAAGTTGAGCTGTTCAAGCGGGAGGGATTTGAGCGGAAGAAGTGCGGGAACTGCGGGCGGGTCTTCTGGACCCTCGACCCTGAAAGGGAGCTGTGCGGCGACACCCCATGCGTCGAGTACACGTTCATTGGAAATCCTCCCACGAGGAAGAAGCTTTCATTTGCTGAAACAGAGGCGGCATTTCTCAAGTTCTTCAAGCGCAGGGGCCACAAGCCCATAAAGAGGTACCCCGTGGCCGCCCGCTGGAGGGACGACATCTTTCTCACAATAGCTTCAATCGCGGACTTCCAGCCCTGGGTGACCAGCGGGCAGGTTCCCCCCCCGGCCAACCCCCTCGTGGTGAGCCAGCCCAGCATCAGGCTAAAGGACGTGGACAACGTGGGGCGTTCGGGCCGCCACTTCACCCTGTTTTTCATGGGGGGCCACCACGCGTTCAACTCATCGAGAAAGAAAGTCTACTGGAACGACCGGACGGTTGAGCTGTGCCATGAGTTTCTCACGAGGCAGGTCGGCATAAGGCCTCGGGAGATCACCTACGTCCAGGACTTGTGGGAGGGTGGAGGCAACGCTGGAGAGGACTTCGAGGTCAACGTGCGGGGGCTGGAAGTGGCCACGCTGGTGTTCATGCATTATGCCGGCGAGAAGGGGAAGTACGAGCCTTTGCCGCTTGAGATAGTGGACACAGGCTACGGGATGGAGCGCCTGGCCTGGATCTCGCAGGGGACGCCCACAAGCTATGAACCAATCTTTGGCCACGTGATAGACCGGCTCAGGGAGCTTTCTGGGGTCCAGATGCCTCCCGATGACATCCTTCGCGAGAACTCCAAGCTGGCTGGCTTGATCGACATCGAGAGCGGGCGGGACCTTCGCGCCCTCAGGTCGAAAGTCGCGGAGAGAACCGGGACGAGCGCCGAGGAGCTTGAAAGGCTGCTCTCGCCGGTCGAGGCAATTTACGCCGTGGCAGACCACCTCAGATGCCTGGCCTTCATGCTGGCGGACGGCATAACCCCCAGCAACGTCAGGGAGGGTTACCTAGCGAGGCTTGTCCTCAGGAGAGCCCTCAAGTCAATGCGGGAGCTGGGGATACAGGTCCCCATCTCGGAAATCATGAAGCTGAACCTGGATATCCTGGACAAGCAGTTCCCTGAGATGCAGGAGAAGTCAGATTACATCCTGCAGGTGGCCGGCCTTGAGGAGCGAAGGTACAAGGAGGCTATCGACAGGGGGAAAAGGCTTGTTGAAAGGATGGCCGGGGAGCTTCTCTCGAGGAGGGAGGCAATGTCTGAATCGCACCTGCTGCAGCTGTACGACAGCCACGGGCTTCCGCCGGAGCTTGTGAAGGAGGCTGCTGAAAAGTCAGGTGTGAAGGTGGAGGTTCCGGAGGATTTCTACATCAAGGTGGCACAGTCCCACAGCAGGCCCAGACATGTCCCGACGTCCGCGTCGCCGCTTCCGGCAGCCGAACTGGAGAGCCTGCCGCGCACGAAGCTCGTCTACTACAGCGACCCGTACCAGCGGGAGTCTGAAGCGAAAGTTGTGAAAAAAATTGGGGAATATCTGGCGCTCGACAGGACGATTTTTTACCCTGAGGGCGGGGGGCAGCCGAGCGACATCGGCGAGATACTGGCCAAGGGAGCTAAGACTATGGTTAAAGATATCGTGAAGGTGGGGGACGTCGTCCTCCACAAGGTCGGGCAGGCCAAGTTCAACCCGGGGCAAAAAATAAAAATGAAGCTTGACTGGGACAGGCGGAGCTCCCTGATGGCCCATCACACAGGCACCCACGTCCTTCTCGGTGCCATGAGGCGGGTGCTCGGCAACCATGTCTGGCAGCAGGGGGTCCAGAAGGGAGTGGACAGGAGCCGCATCGACATCTCCCACTTCAAGCGCATCAGCCCTGAGGAGCTCGTGAGGATAGAGAAGCTGGCCAATGAAGTGGTGGTGGAGAACAGGCCGGTGGAGGCTACCTGGATGGACAGGAACAAGGCGGAGGGGAAGCACGGGTTCGACCTCTACCAGGGCGGAGTCGTCCCCGGGAAGCTGGTGAGGGTGGTTGACATCGAGGGGTGGAACACACAGGCCTGCGCCGGAACCCACTACACGAGGACGGGGGAGGTTGGATTCATCAAGGTCATCCGCACAGAGAGGATTCAGGACGGGATAGAGCGGTTGGAGTTTGCCGTGGGAAAGGCCGCCCTGAAGTTTGCGCAGGCACAGGAGCGCCAGCTGGTCGCGGCGTCCGGGATATTGAGGACAACTCCGGAAAAAGTTGTCTCGGCCGTGCAGCAGCTGTTCGACGAGAGAAGGGCGGCGCAGAAGGAGGTGGAGAGGCTCGGCCGCAGGCTGGCGGAACTGAGGCTTGCCGAGCTGCGCTCGAAGGCCCGGGCCGTTGGGGATGTCAAGGTGATAGCTGAGGAAGTTGAGGGGGCGAGCGCTGAAGAGCTGATAGAAACTGGGAACTCTCTGGTCAGGGGGGACAGGCGGCTGGTGGTGGTCCTGAGCTCCCACAATGGCGTGGCTCGGGTGGTGGTGATCGCCGGGGATGAAGCAGTGGCGGCAGGAGTCGACTGCGGAGCCATGGCAGCGGAGGCTTCCCGTGTGCTCGGCGGGGGAGGCGGAGGTAAGCGTGAGATGGGTCAGGGGGGCGGTCCGAAGAAGGATTTCATGCTTGCGGCGTTCAAGAAGGCGATTGAGTTGTGTGAGCTACAGCAGAAACAAGGGTGAACCGATGGTGAACTGGCAGGACATCGACGAGAAGTGGCAGGAGGCCTGGCGCGATAAAGTTTGTGTTGGAGGTGTTGTAACTGCTACATGAAATCGCGTTAAACTGTATACCACAGTCGATTACTTTCGGCGCCGCTCAACTTGGAACTTGAGATAAAACGCACCTTTTGGGCTATTTGGGTGATTTTTTTCGTGCCTAAAAAGAATACTTTCGCCGACCTCTCTCCCCAAAAAACGCTTGAAGTAAGCTCAGTAAAGGTCGCTGGGGGCACGTCGAAAAAGCGCAGTAGGTGAAAAAATGGTGTATCAGCCTTTGGTGGAAAGGCCAACACGCGACGAGCTGTTCAAGCTGTATTGGGCTGAAAACAAGTCGCTCACTGATATAGCACGGCTGTATAGAGTTACGCGCGCATCAGTTAGAAGATGGATAAAAAACATGACAGAACTGATGTCATCCAGCATAAAGAAAATGGGGCCTGAAGGACTGCGCAAGTTATACTTAGGTGAGAACAAGTCACTCGGACAAATAGCATTGATGTATGGGGTCAGCAGTTCGACGGTAAAAAAGTGGGCAAAGATATACCAGATTACTAAACGCGAGCCAAGGCATAGGATTTTAAACAAACCAAGTCGTGACGAGATGAATAAACTTTACTGGAGTGAAAACAAATCCACTCTGAAAATAGCCCGACTTTATGGGGTTCATCCAAACACGATAATCACATGGATGAAAAAGCATGGCTTGGCTCGGCGGGATAGAAAAGTTGCTTTAAAACTTATGGCTAGACCTTTCGTCCCCAATCCTGGGCCGGCGTTAGCGTACGTTTTGGGCGTGTTGTTGGGTGATGGGTCAGTATACGTTAGAAAGCGCAAGTCCGGCAAGCGCACTTATCACACGCAGCTTTGCGTTAAAGACAAGGAATTTGCGAAAAAATTTGTCATAGCGCTCAAGGAAATCGGGCTAAATCCATCAGTACCACATCTCGCAAGTAATGGATGTTATCAAGTCCTAGCCGTCAGCAGAAATTTTTATGAATGGTACAAATCGCTTTGTTTTGAAGATGAATCTCCGGACTTGGTTAAAATCAGGCTTGTAATAAAAAAATTTGAGAGTCAGTTTGTATGTGGATTTTACGAATCGGAAGGTTCGATGAGCTTTAGTAAGTCTGGAAAATTACGCATGCGGATTGGCAACAGGCGCGGCGAATTGTTGTTGATGGTTCAAGATATCCTCAAATGCTATGGGATAAAATCAAGTCTCTGCGGTCCTGGTAAGTACAATTATTTCGATTTGGAGATATATGGCGATGAACGTGTTAACAAACTTCTTACGATTATCAAACCTTGTATTAGGACGAGCCCACGAGTATATGAAGTGTCGCCGAAAGATGTTGAAACAGGTTTCAAGTGCATCACAAATAGCTTGGGCAGTAATAGTACAACACTTTAATTTACCTGTAATAATGAAAGTAGCGGAGCACGATTGTTATGAATTGGCGAGAAATCGAACCGAAATGGCAGAGGGCTTGGAGCGAGGCAAAGCTTTTTGAGGCTAATCCAAGTAATAAACCAAAATTCTATCTAACAGTAGCATATCCTTACGTGTCTGGGCCCGCCCATGTCGGGCATGGAAGGACGTACGCAATCCCGGACGTCGTCGCAAGGTACAAGAGGATGCGGGGGTTCAACGTCCTTTTTCCAATGGCTTACCATTTCACGGGGACGCCGATAGTCGGGGCCGCCAAGAGGGTCGCTAGGCATGACCCGAAGTTCGTGGAGGTGCTGACCAAGCGTTACAAAATTGATGAAGGAACTCTCAAGGAAATGGAGAACCCGAACTTCTACGCGAACTTCTGGGCGCGGGAGAGCGACCTTAGTTACAGGCGGGGGATGGAGTGGCTCGGTTTTTCTGTTGACTGGCGCCGCGAGTTCACGACCGTCGACCACCATTATAACAAATTCATCACATGGCAGTACCACAAGCTCTGGGACGCCGGGCTCATAGTCAAGGGAAAGCATCCGGTCAGGTGGTGCCCCAACTGCGGGAACCCTGTCACGGACCACGACCTGCTTGACGGGGAAGGCGTGGAGATAACAGAGTTCACCCTGCTGAAGTACCGGCTCGGGGACCTGGTGCTGCCAGCTGCGACACTCCGACCCGAGACGGTGTTTGGTGTAACAAACCTGTGGCTCAACCCTGATGCAGCCTATGTTGTTGCTTACGTCGGGGGGGAAAAGTTGGTCGTGAGCGAGCAGGCGGTCGAAAAGCTGAGGCAACAAGGTTACTTCGTTGAAGAAATCAAACCATTCAAAATAGACTTCACAAAAGCGGTCGAGGTTCCCCTCACCCATAAGCTTGTCCCAATTCTCCCGGCGAAGTTTGTCGACCCGAAGAATGCCACGGGTGTCGTCGGCTCGGTGCCTGCCCATGCGCCGTATGATTACATCACGCTTCTTGAGCTCCAGCAGAGGCCCGAGGCGCTGGCTGGCCACGGAGTTGACCCGAAAGTGGTCGCGGGGCTCAAGCCAATCTCGCTCATTGAGGTCGAAGGTTACGGAGAGTTCCCAGCCAAGGATGCTGTGGAACAGTGGAATGTCAAGAGCCAAAAAGATAGGGGACTGGATGCGTGCACGAGAGAAGTTTACATGAACGAGTTTGCAAATGGGAGGATGCGCGACTGGATCCCAAAGTTCAATAAAATGTCTGTATCAAAGGCGAAAGACGCCGTCCGGGACGAGATGCTAGAGAAAAACGAGGCCGCCAAGATGTACGAGTTTTCGGCACTGCCCGTGACCTGCAGGTGCAACACCCCTGTTGTAATCAAAATTGTGGAAGACCAGTGGTTCCTGAACTACGCAGACGAGGGGTGGAAGAAAAAGACACGCGACTGGCTGGCCCGCATGCACCTGGTGCCGCCCGAAACCAGAGCCCAGTTCGAGCACACGATAGAATGGCTGCGGGAGTGGCCCTGCACAAGGAAGATAGGGATGGGAACGCCAGCGCCATGGGACCCCAATTGGATAATAGAATCATTGAGCGATTCTACAATTTACATGGCTTACTACACAATCGCCCACATCCTCAAGACAATCGACCCCGACCTTCTGAACGACTCGGTCTTTGATTACATCTTCAGCGGGAAAGGCGACGCTGGGGGGATTTCCAGCTCGACTGGGATTAATCGCAAGAAGCTGGAAGAAATGAAAAAAGAGTTTGATTACTGGTACCCGCTCGACTACCGGATGTCCGCCTACGAACTGATCCACAACCACCTCACTTTCCACGTCTTCCACCACGTCCAACTCCTGCCGGACAAATGCCCCAAGGGGATAGTGAACTTCGGGATGGTGTTTCAGGAGGGGGAGAAAATGTCGTCCTCGAAGGGGAACCTTGTGGCAATAGGCGACGCGGTGGAGGAGTATGGGGCTGACACCGTTCGGGCGTACCTGATGTCGGCTGCTGAGCCGTGGCAGGACCTTGACTGGAAAAGCGGCGAAGTCTCGGCCATGCGGCGCAACTTGGAGCGCTTCAGCTCGCTTGCCGAGGAGATAATTTCTATGCCCGGCGAGGGAGCGCGCGCCATGGACCAGCCGGAGAGGTGGCTGCACAGCCGCCTCCAGAAGCACATCGAGGCCGCCACAAATGCTCTTGATGCATTCGAGACCAGGACAGCTTTCCAACATGCATTCTTCATGATGATGCAGGACATCAGGTGGTACATGAAAAGAGCGAAGAGCCCTGAAGCCAGCACCTACATTCTGAAAAAAGTGCTTGAGGCCTGGCTGCGCATGCTAACGCCGTTCACGCCGCACCTATGTGATGAACTCTGGAGCAAGATGGGGAAGAAAGGTTTCATCTCGACCGAAAAATGGCCGGCAGTTGAACCCCACGCGATTGACGAAGCTACAGATTTGATGGAGGACTACATCAGCCGGGTGATCGAAGACATCGCCAAGATAAAGAAGGTCCTGAAGACCAAACCAAGCAAGGCCTACATCTACGTGGCGCAGGACTGGAAGTGGAAGGTCTACCGCATGGCGATTGATTTCGTCAGGTCGGGAGAACGGGAGTTGGGAAAACTCGTTCGAGCGGCGGAGAAAGACATGGAACTGAGACTTTACAAAGCCGAGTTGTACAAGATGCTGCAGAAAATGGTGGTTGAGCTAATTGGGACTCCTGAAGAAGAACGAAACAAAACCAAAAGTGCTGTCATAGACGAGTTCGCGGCGCTTGAGGAGGCATCTAGCTTCATCGAGGAGCAGCTCGGGCTGAAGGGTGTGAAAATTTTCAAATCAGAGGACTCCGCAAAGTATGACCCGAACAATCGGGCGATAACCAGCCTTCCTCTCAGGCCGGCGATTTACCTAGAGTAGCTGCCGCAATTTCGTGAAATCTTCTAAAAGTTTCTGCTTGGCCGACGCGCCATAGAGGGCCGCGGCGGGGTGGTATGTCACATACAGCTTGAACTTCACTCCCGCATACTCTCGGTCCAGCAATTTTCCGTGGTCTTCGGCCATGACAACGTTTCTGCCCATCAGCTCCGCGGCGGCCGTCCTTCCCAGCGCGACCACCAGTTTCGGTTTTATGATGGAAATCTGCCCCTGAAGGAAAGGGCGGCAGGTTTCAATCTCGTCTGGCAGCGGTGCGCGATTGTCCGGTGGCCTCGAGAGCACCACGTTTGTTATGTAAACCTCCTCTCTTTTCAGACCGGCCTTTTCTAAGAGGCCGTTCAGGAATTTTCCAGCTGCCCCTGCGAACGGAATCTGGGTCCTGTCTTCCGTCGCACCCGGGCCTTCGCCCACTAGCATCACTCTTGCATCTGCCGGCCCCACGCCGAAGACCACGTTGGACCTGCTTTCGCGCAACCTGCAACGCTTGCAAGATTCTGCCTCGGTTTTAAGCAAGCGCAATTTTTCATCTTTGCTCATTGAAACACAATTTTCATTTATGTGAGGCTTTCATATCTTTTGTTAAATCTTCAGGCACGGCGACTCTACAAACGACTTCTAGCGATACCTGCCTCTGGAGCGATCCACAGCTGGCTTCAGCCGGTCGTGAATGCGCTTGAGCACTATGACATCCTCCCTGCAGTGGTCGACTATGAGCTTCCGCGACTCGAAGTCCCCCCGCTCGACCAATCTAAAAAGCGTGAGGATGTCGGCGCCGTGAAACTCCTTCCCCCCGCTGATCCCAAAGAAACGCGCGACCGCCTCAAGGCTGTGGCTCGACATCGAGAGGTTCGCTTGGGACCACTTGCAAAGGTCCAGCATTGGGATTTCCGCAAGCTCGCCCATGTCAATGTTGTGGTATATCGCCCGGGTCATGAGGAAAGGGATGTCGAAGCCGGAGCCGAACCACGTCACAATCTCGTCGCAGCCCCTCAGCTTCTCCTTCAGCCACTCGAGCGCCTTTTTCTCCTCATCGAGGTTGGAGGCGAACCTGACCTCTGCCTGCCCATCCTCCGGCATCAATCCTACAGCTATCACGATGCCCTCGTTGGCATTTTTGGCCGACGTCTCTATGTCTAAATACATCGACATTACATCACTCCCCCATTACAAATACTGTTAGTTTTCTGGTCCTGGGGCCGTCCTCCTCTATCACAAGGAAGCTCTGCCATGTCCCCCTGACCACCCGCCCGTCCACTATCGGCAGCACCCTGGAGGAACCTATGAAGGCCGACTTCAGGTGGGCGTGGGCGTTGTCATCAATCCTGTCGTGCTGGTAGCTGCCGCGTTGGGGCGCGAAATCCTCGAGCTTGTTCAGAAGGTCCTCTTTGATGCCGCTTTCGTCCTCGTTAAGGACAAGCGCCGCCGTCGCGTGGGGGAGCTGGACGAGCAAAAGCCCGTTTTTTATTTTTGACTCTCTCACGGCCGACAAGACCTCGTCTGTCACGTCCAAAACATCGCGGGACCTTCTTGTGGAGATGACCAGATCTTTGGACCATGTGCGCACAATATCACCATTCTCCAGTATCGTTTCGGCTATTTAATTTTCGCAAATGTATTTTGACAATCAGATTGCGTGGGTTAGAATCCCGTCCGGCCCGCCTTCGAGAGATAAATAGACCTGAGTTGAATGATTTGGGAGGAACATGAAGGTTCTGGTCACGGGAGGGTGCGGCTTCGTGGGCTCAAACCTTGTGGACCTGCTGATGGAGCGCGGGCACTCGGTGACGGTGCTCGACAACCTGTCCAACGGCAACATGGCCAACATCAAGGCCCACCTCAAAAACAAGAGATTCAGTTTCATCAAGGGGGACATCCTGAGCAAAAATGCCGAGGACGCGCTTTCGGGCGTGGACGCGGTGGCCCACGAGGCCGCCATCATCAGCGTCCCCTTCTCGATAAAAAAACCGGAACTGACTCACAAGATAAATGTTGACGGGACGAGGCACCTTCTCGAGGCCAGCGCCGATGCCGGGGTCAAAAGATTTGTTTACGCCTCGTCATGCGCGGTTTATGGTGACCAGAAGAAGATGCCGATATCGGAGGATGCCCCACTGAAGCCTCTCTCACCCTACGCAGAATCGAAGCTGGCGGCCGAGAAGAGCTGCGTCGGGTTTTACAAGCGGCAGGGGCTTTCCACCATCTGTCTCAGATACTTCAACATCTACGGGCCGAGACAGTCGGGCGGGGAGTACGCTGGGGTTATGATGAAGTTCATGGAGCGGCTGAAAAACAACGAGCCGCCCATAATCTACGGCAACGGGAAGCAGACCCGGGACTTCGTCTACGCCGGGGATGTCGCCGAAGCCACTCGCCTTGCTTTGGAATGTGAAACAGGAGGTGGGGAAGTGGTGAACATAGGTACTGGGAAGAGAACGGACATAAACCAGCTTTGCGACATTTTTCTCGACCTGACTGGGAACAAGGGGCTGAAACCCTTCCGCTGGACGGCGAGGGGGGGTGACATCCTGCACAGCCTGGCGGACATCTCCAAGGCTAGGGAGCTACTCGGGTTCAGGCCGAAGGTCGGGCTCAGGGATGGGGTCAAAAAACTTCTCGAAAGCTACGGGGGTTGGTGAAATCAAGGTCTGGATAGTGATGCCAGCACACAACGAGGAGAAGGCGATTGGGGGGGTCCTCGACTCTCTGCGCAAGGAGGGCTTGCGAGACGTCATAGTTGTAGACGACGGCTCAAAGGACAAGACGGTAAAAATTGCCGAGTCCAAAGGCGCTACCGTCATCAGGCACGAGAAAAACCGCGGGCTGGGGGCGGCGCTGCGGACGGGGCTTTCGAAGGCCAGGGAGCTGAAGGCCGATGTCGCGGTGACGTTCGACTCTGACGGCCAGCACGACCCGAAAGCCGTGCGGGAGCTCGTGAACGCTGTCGACGGCGCGGACCTTGTCATTGGCGCGAGGCGCTTCGTCAACATCCCCATGAACAAGAGGATAGGGAACTTCGGGCTCAACTTCATAACAAGGATGCTGGGGGGGCCGCTTGTGGACTCGCAATCAGGGATGAGGGCCTTCAGCCGCAAAGCCCTTGACGCCATCAGAATCATGAGCGACCGCTATGTCGTGTCCTCCGAGATCGCCATCCAAGCCAAGAGGGCGCGGCTCAGGATAAAGGAGGTCCCGGTCTGCTGCTACTTCACGCAATACTCGAAGGCGCGGGGGACTACTATAATGAGCGGGCTGAGGATCACAATCGAGCTGGTCAGGCTGAGGCTGGCGATGTTCCGAGCTGGTCGCCGGTGACTGCAGGAAAAGCTTTTCAAATTCCCCCGGAATCTGTTCAGATGACCGAAATGCCGCCTTTTAAGAGGCTCGTGAGGCCAGTTGGTTGTGAGGTTGAAGGGGCCAAGACATGAAGACCCAGCTGATTTATCCGCCCATGACCCTGCTACCGTTCGAAAAGCCGCGGGTCGTGCCGCCGCTCGGGATAGCATACATCGCGTCCTACCTACAGGAGAACGGCCGGGAGGTCAGGATATTGGACACCGTCGGCAGCGGGTGGAGGACGCAGGAGCCCATACGCCGCGACGGCCAGACTTTCAAAAGAGTCGGCCTTTCCCCGGCGGAGATAAAGCGCGAGATATCCAAGTGGTCGCCTGATGTCGTCGGCATAAGCTGCCTCTTCTCTGCCCAGGCCCACAACGCCCACCAGGTCGCAAAGCTGGTGAAGGAGGCGGACAAAGACATACTCACTGTCCTCGGCGGGGCCCACCCCACAGTGATGCCGCAGAAGACTCTTGAATACCCGAACGTTGACTTCGTGCTGAGCGGCGAGGGGGAGATTACCTTCCTCGAGCTCCTGAAGACAATCGAGGGCAAAGGCAAACTGTCGGAGGTGAAAGGTATGGCATTCAAGAAAAACGGCAAGGCCACTGTCAACCCTTCAAGGCCTTTCATCCAGAATCTCGACTCCCTGCCCATGCCTGCCCGTCACCTTCTTCCGATGGAGGAGTATTTCAAAGCCGCTGGAGGCCACGGCGCGGCGGAGAAGAAGTCCAGGTTCACCAGCATGATCACCAGCCGCGGCTGCCCGAGGAAGTGCATCTTCTGTTCCATCCACACCATATGGGGCTACAACTGGAGGCCGCGGTCCCCAGAAAAGGTGCTGGAGGAGATAGAACACTTAGTCACCAAGTACAGGGTCGAGGAGATACACTTTGAGGACGACAACCTGACGCTTGACCCGAAAAGGATGGAAGTCATCTGCGACGGGATGATTGAGCGGGGCTTCGACATCAGCTGGGCAACTCCCAACGGCGTGCACATTAACACACTCAACAAAGGACTGCTCAAGAAAATGAAGGACTCCGGCTGCTACTGGCTGTCATTCGGGATAGAGCACGGGGACCCCTACTTCAGGGACAAAGTCATAGGGAAGCCGATTTCCGCCGAGCATGCGAAAAATGTAGTGAGATGGTCGAACGAACTCGGGATTTGGACGGGCGGCTTCTTCATCATCGGGCTGCCGGGCGAGAAACCCGAGACCGTCAGGAAATCCATCGACTTCGCCAAGGAGCTGGACCTGGACTTTGCCAGCTTTTTCATCGCCACGCCCTACCCCGGGACGCCGCTTTACGAGCTGGCTGTTAATGAAGGCTACATCGAGGGGGAGCCCGACTGGAGCAGCTACAAGGTGCTGAGACCCACCATGGACATCAAGACCATGAGCAGGGCCGAGATTGCCGCTTGGCTGAAGAGAGCCAACAGGGAGTTTTACAAGTACAGGATCATGAAGGAAATGACGCCGAGGAAGATAAACAAGCGCCTGAAGCAGGTCAGCACCAAGGACGACGCGAGGCTGGTTCTGCGGCTTGTGAAGTACTTCGTGTCAGATGTCCTGAGGAGGGGTGACTGATTTGAGGATATTGATAGGGTCTGACTTCTTCTACCCGGTCCTGCCCGGCGGAGGCGAGAGGAGGATGTACGAAATCGGGAAGAGGCTGGCGAAGAAGCACGAGGTCCACGTGATAACGCGGAAGCTGAACAACCTGCCAACCTACCAGAAACACGAAAACATGCACATCCACAGGGTCTTCGTCCCTTCAAGGAAGCCGGCTCTCGTCACGGTGATGGACAGCGTTTGTTACATGATGGGCGGCATCCTGGAGACGATGAAGCTCGGGAAGTTCGACGTTTACGCCCCACAGCACTTTTTCCCCATTCCGCCGCTGTGGACGGGCGCCAAGATGCTTGACGCCCCCGTGGTCGTGACCATCCATGATGTGTTC
>JBFLWG010000008.1:19316-28084 GCA_040757795.1 Hadarchaeota archaeon (SeqCode)
GGTTACATGATGGCGCTCTTCGAAAAGGCTTCGATGAATATCCCCTACACAAAAGTAATAGCGGTCTCCAACTCGACCAAGGAGAAGCTTGTGGCAAGCGGCATGCCAGCGGAGTTGATTGAAATCGTGCCAAACGGCGTGGACTTGGCCACCTTCGATGCCGTGGATGCCGAAAAATCCAAAAAGAAGAGGATAATCTACGTCGGGAGGCTGATCGACTACAAGCACCTCGACGAGCTCATCACGGCTTTCTCCAAGCTAAAGATCGATGCAGAGCTTTACCTGCTGGGGGTCGGGACGGAAAGGGAAAATCTGGAGAACTTGGCAAAGAAGCTTGGGGTGGAGGCCAAGGTCAAGTTCATGGGGTTCGTCGACGACAGGAAAAAAATAGAGCTCCTGAAATCTTCCCATGTGTTCGTCCTGCCTTCGACGGTGGAGGGCTTCGGCATAGCGCTTGTCGAAGCCATGGCCGCGGGAGTGCCGACATTGTGCACAAACATCCCGGCGCTCAGGGAGGTCACGGAGGGCGGCAAGTGCGGCGTTCTGTTCAAGGCGAGGGATGTCGACGACCTAAGGAAGAAGCTCGAGCAGCTGCTGGACGATAATAAGATGCGGGAAAAGCTATCCGGGAAAGGCTATGAGGTCGTGAAAGAGAAATATACTTGGGACACAGTGGCGGAACAGACAGAAAAAATACTGGCCGCGGCAGCCTCTGGGGCTAAGCGGTCCCCCCGGATTTGAACTCTTCCAATGTCTTTGCCGCGGCTGCTTTCAGATTTTCAATCCACTTCTCTTCCGAGTGGTTTTCGGCCATTTTTTGGCAGAATTTCGGGTCGAACCTGTGTCGGCTGAAGCCCTTTATGGCTGCGACCAGGTTTTTGGCGTATGGTTTGTTTATCAAGACGCCGGTTTTGCCGGGTGTTACAGTGTATTTGAAGCCGCCCTCGTTTACCGCGATTGTAGGCTTGCCGGACGCCATAGCCTCTATCGGCACCTGCCCGAAGTCCTCGTCGACGCTGGTCTGGATGGCGGCCTTGCAGCGGGAATAGAGGTCGACCAGCTTTTCATCGGAGACCGGCCCTATGAACTTGACGTTCTTGGGCGCGGCTTTCTTGAGAAACTCCGCGTAACCCTCGTCGTCGAAAGCTCCCACAATCAGTAGCCTTTCGTTTGGAAGCTCGCGGAACGCATCTATCTGGACCTCTACCCTCTTCGGCGGGGCTATCCTCTGGACTGAAAGGAAGAAGTCCTCGGCCTCGCGATGCCTGAACCTCTTCACGTTCACAGGAACCCCGACCACGTCAGCGTCCCTGCCGTAGAACTTCCTTATCCTTTGCTTAGTGATCTCAGAGTTGCAGGCGAACCTGTCTATCTTCCTCACGGCCTGCTGGTCGAGCCTGCGCATGAACCAAGCCCAGGCCTGGAAAGCTTGCCGCCTCGGGGTCGAATACCTGCCCTTGATGAACTCGTAGAGGTCGTAGATGGGCCTCACCACAGTGTTCTCGAAGTGGAGCTGGGGGTGGTTCTTCTCCCTCATCCCGACGTGCTTTGCCCAGTCACCCGAGGTTATGATTAAATCGTAGCCTGAAAGGTCCATTTTCCTGAACCTGAGGATGGCCTCCAGCTGCATGAGGCCTCTGCGGCGGACGGCCAGCGGATGGTCGAAGACCTTCATCTTCCTGAGTTCCGGGTAGGTGGTATCGGGGACGTAAAGGGTGGTCCAGATGTCTGCCTTGAACCCTCTGGCCATGATTGCTGTCGACCTGTCCATGCCGCCCTTTGTGAACAGGAAGTCGTAGACTACAGCAGTTTTCATTTGTAATGCACCAAAGTTGTTTACCCGTAGCCTCATTTATTCTTGACATTTCCAGTACTCTAGTCTCCCTTGCCTCGCCCGTTTCCCTGACCATTTCCATTGCTGCCGTTTTGACTACCCTCGCCTTGACTTTGGTTTCCGTTGCCCTGAGTAGAAGGCTGATTACCCTGTTCAGGAGGCGCGCTGGGCGAACCCTGTCCTCCCTGATTACTTTGTCCGCTTCCTTGGTTGTTTTGGCTGCCAGCATTTCCCTGCCCCTGGTTGCCAGACTGCCCCGGCGGCGTCCCTCCGTGCCCCGGGTTGGACTGCGACTGCCCCTGGCCACCTTGGTTTCCATTATTCCCATGACCATTGCCTTGGCCACCGCTTCCATGGCCCGGGTCGATGACCCGGATGCTATCGGCGCCGCGGAAAGGAATCTCGTTCCACTTCCCGATGACGGTCAGCCTTACGTTGTCACCCACATTCACCAGACCCTGCACTGCCGCCCTGTCGAACTTCACCATCAGGTCGGGCACGCCGTCATTGTCGTGGTCTCCCACTTCTGTTGGGTGCAGCTCCGCAGACAGCTCGCCTTCCATCAACGCGCCACCTTCCAGAGCAACTTTGTTTGGTGCAATGTTTTCTACTCCGAAGCCTTGCGGAAGCTCTATGTACGTGGTTATCCACCTGCCCTGGCTGTCCAGGTTCAGGGTGTCGGGGTCGATGTCAATCACAGCCGGAATCACCGCGCAGAAGCCCTGATCCGGCTCTTCCGGCGCGTTCTCCAGATTCCCGGCCATGTCCTCCGCCGCCGTGTAGACCTCGTAGAAGCCGTAGCCCGCGGGGGCGTCGAACCTCCACGACCTCGGCGGGGCCTCCTTCGCCCCGAGCGATGCCCATTTGTCCCACTTCCTGTTGTCGGCGGAGTGGCGGTAGAAGAGTTCCACTCTCGCGACCCCGCTCCTGCCGTCAGAAGCTGCGGCCGTGATTTCAACCGGCATAGAGGTCTGCCAGTATGGCTCTATCTTGTCAGCGGAAGAAACAGGCGGCGTGGCGTCTATCCTCACTTCAACCGACTTGATTGTTTCCCGGTTGCCGGCGACATCGGCGGAGCGGTATTCGACGAGGTGTATGCCGTCTTCATGGATTGATATCGGGGCCTGGTAGGTTGCCCACTCGCCGCCGTCCACCCGGTACTCCGTAAGGTCAACCCCGCTCACGTCAGGAGTCAGGCTATTGTCGTCGGCCGCGCTTAGGGTCACAGTGACATCACTGCGCCACCATCCTGCATTTCCAACAACACCCGACAGCTCGTGGGAGGTCTCAGGCGGAAGCGTGTCAATTTTTATCTCGATTGATTTCTTATTTTCCTCGTTGCCAGCGACGTCAACAGAGTAGTAGTCCACCGAGTGAACGCCGTCGCCGCTGATGGTGAATGAATCTGAATATACCTGCCACGAGTTTCCATCAACTTGGTAAAATGTCGTGTAAACTCCGCTCAGGTTGTCCGCGGCGCTCAACACAACGTCGACTTCACCACTCCACCAGTCAGCGTTTCCTTCCTCGCCAGACAGCTCGTGGCTTGTCGAGGGCGGAGCTGTGTCAACGCCAGCCCAAGCATCCGCAGCCTCCGGGGCAGACTCAGCATTGCCGGCTTTGTCGACTGCGATTGTGTAGAATTGGTAGTGGCCGTCCCCATCTGGCGCTCCGAAATTCCACCCGTATGGCTCGTCGTTGTCCGCGCCGAACTCCTTCCACACGCCCCACGCCAGGTTGTCCGGGCTGAACCTGTACCACAGGGTCACGCCAGCCACGCCGCTCCTGTCGTCAGACGCCCGGGCGGTTATCTTGAAAGGCAGCTCGCTTTTCCAGTGTGGTGTGATGTTTTCGACTGCGGAAACCGGCGGCTCGCTGTCCGATGCCACTGTGAATTTCCAGACGTCCGACCATTCACCGACGTTGCCCGCACCGTCGATTGCCCTCACTCGCCAGTAGTATGTGTTTTCTGGAAGAGCTGCAGCACCCGAGACAGTGCATGTATTTTCAACTAGGTCTTTCACTGCTGCAAATACAAGGTGCGGGTCCGCCGGAACCGCTTGTCCGCTGCCAACGACCGCTGTCGGCTCCGGGTAAACGTGTTTACGGGCCAGAGACCAATCCACCTTCGTTGTCACACCGCGCGCGCTCTGATGCACCAAGTTCAAAGCCGAAGGTATTTCTGTGTTGTGTGTGGTGAGAACATTATCGTCGGCGGAGAACACGATTTCTGTGCTGCTCGGTCTTTTTATCTCGAAAACGGAGTAGCCGGACTTCCACCCGACGGAATTTGTCTCCGATCCGAGCCCCCTCGTCCTGAAATAGAGCGGCGTGGCCCCCCAGAAGATTGCGGTCTCCAAAGCATCGGACGGGTCTACAAAAGAGCTGGCGTAACCGTGCTGACTGTCGGCGTTGGGCTGTGACACCCTTGCCCTGAATGCCGTCTGCGGGCCGAACTGCTGGATTGTTCTTACCCTCTCTTTCGCCGACGAGTCAAAAAGAACAAGCTCAAACCCATTGACCTCTGGAGCCCCGCCCACGGCCACCCATTTCCCGGTATCCAGTCCCTCCCCGGAGAAATCATCGAAAAAGTCGAATGTCATGTCCCCGCTGCTTGCCGTCGTCGCGCTTTGGTTGCCGTAGTAGGCGTAAATCGTCGTTTCACCAACTTGAAGCTGAGGCACCGCCACCCAGACGTTTGCCGAGGAAGAATCGTAGTTTTCGACCCAGTATGGAAGAAGCGTCCCGCCGTCCTCCAACGTGAACCTGATGTCGCTGAAATCCTGTTTCATGCCGGCGCAGTAGAGAACGTTGACTCTGACCTGATATTCGCTAAGCTGGCTTGTACTGGCTATAGTGACCGGCATGAAATGGTCCCAGCCAAACAAAGGCAGGGCCATGGGCATGTTTTGCTCGCTCCCAAAGCTGGCGGCCGGTTCTGGGACGCCGATCTTGCGGACGAGCGACCAGTCCACCTCATAAGTGGCGCCGTCCGAGGAATGCCCGACGTGAAGGTTTCCAAGTGGTATGTTGGAAGTATTTTGGATTGTCACGTTATCGTTCCCCAGAAGTTTTGCCGCGTGCGAATCCGGGCGCTGTATCTCGAAGACTGACCATGTCGGGCTCCAGAGTGACCAAGGTACTTTGGTTGTGGCACGATTATCATTCCTGATCGTCCTCAGATACTTGGCGCCGGCGCCGTTGAACGTTACCACAAATTCGGAGTCGTCCGTGAAGTCCCCCAAGGAGTCCACGTTTGAAAATGCGTCCTGAAAGTCCGTGGCCACGGGCCGGCTCCTGAACCTGAATGCGTGGCCGAGCCCCCATGAGCCGTTTGAATAAATCGCGTCTTTCCCATCCCCACCGGCAAGCTTCAATTTTGAGCCGTCGAGAGCGGGGGCGCCGCGGCGAGTGGTCCACTTTGATTCGTCCAAAAAGGCGCCGCTGAAATCGTCGAACAATTCAAAGACCTTCTCCCCGGAGCTCTTGCCGGCGACGATTGGGTTGCCGTAATACATGAAAATTCTCGTCACCCGGTTGGGCGGGATTGACGGAACCTTCACCCACACCTTCGTCGCGGATGTGTTCATGCCGGACTCAATCCAGTACGGCAGCTCGGTGCCGTCACCAAGGGCGAACCTAATGTCATAGCCATTACCGCGGAGTTTGCCGGATGTTATCAGTGCGGCCGTGTCCAGCGTGAGCGTAACTTGGTAGTCAACCAAAGCGCTCGAACCGGCGTTGCTTATTATCACAGGTCTTCGGTATTTCCAGCCGCCCAACCAACCCTCGATCCCGTAGTACATCCAGCCCACCTCTTCCGCACTCAGTGCCCGGTCGTACACCATGGCGTCGTCAAGTTCACCCCTGTAGAAGTAGCCGGGCGAGGCCCCGATGACGAAGTCGCCTTCGTTGCTGACGTTCGCAACTTGCGGGTCGGACGGCTCCGCGGCGAGTTCCCCGTCTATGTAGAGCTTCAAGGAGCCTGCCTCCCTGACGGCCGTGACGAGGTGCCAGTCCCCGTCCACCACCCGGGCGTCGGGGGCGACTATGCGGTCAAAACCGGAGCCGCCGAATGTGATTGAGAAGCTTATGTTGCCTCCCCAGTGGGCCACGCCGTATCCAGGCCGGTCGACGGCGCCCTAGCCTATGAAGAAGGAGCTGTTCGGGTGGGTCGTCCTCATCCAGACCGAGAGGGAGAAGTCGCCCGTCCCGAAGTTGAGCGACGGCTGGTTGCCGACCATGACGAAATCATTTACGCCGTCGAAGCTCAGGGCCTGGCCGGACCTGCCGTCGACGAAGCTTGCGCCGCGGATTTCTCCGTGGTTGCTCCCCCACGAGTCGCTGGCGTCGCCGTCCAGCTTCCACCAGCTAACGAGGCCCTCCTTCGAAACCCGTGGTTCAGCTACACCCACGCGCGCCGGGTCGTTCGAGTACTGAAGCTCGTAGGTCACGCCTGAAGGGTCGTCGACCGGCTGCCATTCAAACGTGGGCGTGTTGTCCGTCGCGGCGCCGTTCCCGGGTGAAATCAAGGCTGGGGCCGGCGGCGGCGTCCTGTCTTGAATTCCAAAAATGGCGAACGTCGAGAGCTGCGTCACCTCCGCCACTATCCTGCTGTTGGCCGCGTCCACAAATTGATTTTCAACCAGGACCCACGAACCCGTGCCGTTGTCGAACCTGTACAGCTGGAGCCTCGGCCCGTGGAGAAGCGGGTTGTAGCTGAAAGTCAAAATTGCGGGAGGTGCGAAATTATTCGGGGTGGAGGTGACGTCGTACGGCAGGCTGTACATGTACCCGAGCGCCTGGGAAATTATCGCGTGCGACGCCCCGGTGAACGGCCCCGGGGGAGTCCGGACTATGTTCACGGTGCGGTTATCCGGGTGGAGCAGCTGGACCACGCCGTCCGAGCTCGAGGCAGTCTGAGTGTCAGCATCAATCACGATTATTGCCCCTTCTCTACTGTTTCCCTGGGTTGGGCCCGGTGGAGGCGTCTGGACAGCTATCGTGTACCTGTACACCCCGTCCGGAACTGGGTTGATCCCATCGGTCCCGTCCCATGTCCAGGTATGCGCTCCCGGTGCCTGCGTGAGCCAGCCTCCCGTGCCGGACACGGCGTTCCCTGCCTCATCAACTATGTTTATCCTCACCCGCAGGTTGTCCCCACTGGGCGAGGCAATCGAGTAGCTTATGCTGACGCTGTTCTCGCCTGCCGTCCGGTCAAGCGGGTCGTCGTCGGCCCAGGCCGTGATGGCCGGAAGCGTGTTGTCTATGGTTACCGCTGGGGCGCCCGGAGGGACAAATGTTGCGTTCTCCATCGCGAAGCTTGTCGCGGTCATCGCCAACGTGTAATTGCCATTGTTGTACGGGCTGCCGGAAGCGCTGCGGCCGTCCCATGCCGCTGACCTCGGCCCCAGGCCGCACGCCTGGTTTTCCACCAGCGTTTCCACGGGATTTCCTGCAGAGTCCACAATCCCGACGGTCAAAGACGCGGCGGGCTCCGAAAGCTCGTACCACAGCGTCGCGTTTTCAAAACTGGGGTTGAACCTGGCCTGGTCGAAGTTCCGCCTTATCTGGAAAGGCGCGGCGTTCACAATCACAGTAGTATATGCCGGGGCTGCCTGGTTGCCCGACGGGTCAGAGGCGTTGACCTTGATGGTGTACGGGCCGTCCCTGACAAGCTGGCCATAGTTGTCCCTGCCGTTCCAGCTCCAGCTTATCGAGCCGCTGCCCGAGCCGGCGGCCGTTCTCCTGGCGACGCCGTTGAAGTCGCTTATCGTGATGGTGTAGTCGGCTTGCTCGGAGAGGTTGAACTGGATTGCCGTCGTTCCCGCGTTCGGGTTGAATGTGCCAGGCTGGGCCTGCAGGTTTGAGATGACCGGGGGGGTGTTGTCGGAGACCGTGAGCCAGAATGTCGCCGAGTGTTTCAAGTTGCCGGCGCCAGTGCCCGTGATCGTTATCTCGTGCGTCCCGCCGGGCGTCGTTGCGGACGTCTGGAGCGTCATGGTCGATTGGTAGCCCGGCGTGCTGCTTGGGGGCGAGAAGGAGGCCGTCACGCCCGCGGGGAGGCCGGACGCGCCGAGAGAGACTGAGTATGGGTAGTTGTTGATGCTCGTGACGGTGACGGTCGCGGTTGCCGAGCTTCCCGGGTTGACGGCGGCGGCGGCAGGGCTGACGCTCACGGCGAAGTCGGGGGTCGTCGGGATGTAGGTGGAGGCGCTGCTGCTGGCGCTGCTCCCGTCGTAATAGGTGTCGCCGGAGAACGAGGCGGTGAAGGTGATGTTCATCAGGGCGCTGGGGGCCCTCCAGCTGACCCGGGCGTAGCCATTGGTGTCGGTGGCCACGGTAGTCTGGCTCAGCCAGGTGCCTCCGGAGGCGCTCCAGGTGACCGTCTTGCCGGAGGGGTAGCTGCCGTCGAACCCGTCCCTGACCCTCGCGTACATCGTTGCCGTCTGGTTAATGCCGATTGAGAATTCCGACGGCTGGATTTCCATGGTGGTGGAGCGCTTGGTGACGGTGGGGCCGTCATAAGTGGGCGTTGTCGTGGCGGTGAACCCATCAAACACGGTGAAGTAGTAGCTGTGGGTGCGGATGTCGTCCCGTGTTGATTGCCAAGTCCAGCTTGCTGTTCCCGAACCAGATATTGTTTGGCTGTCGTCGTACTTGGTGTCGTCCTTGAAGAGGCTCACAGTAAGGGATTGGCCGTCTGGGTCGCTGACATCTACCCAGTAGGTGAAAGTCGTGCCCCAAGGCTTTGGTTCTTGAGGGCTTACGGGTTGTGTTACTTTGCCAGCGGGTTCTCTATTAAAGACCGGAAATGTTCCCGTTATGTGTATTGTTCCTGAACTCCACCCGTCATTCCAGTTGACAATAAAGCTCCAAGATTTGTTGCCTGGACTATCTGGAACGAAACCCATGCTGTCGGTATACGTTCCTC
>JBFLWG010000009.1:0-26749 GCA_040757795.1 Hadarchaeota archaeon (SeqCode)
CAACGAATTCGCGAATATTCTAGCGGCGCCCTCGCTTAGGTCCAACCCGAGCTCGACGCTATCCGAACCGCTCATGCGCCGGAATCGCCTGACCGTCTCCTCGACTTCCCATGGCTTCATTCACACCACCACCGTATTCTATATAAATAAATAACTAAATAATAGCTTATTAAACTACCGGTCTAGTTTGGTGCCCCGGGCGGGATTTGAACCCGCGTCGCAGCCTTTCATCGCCCAATCGAGCTCGAAAGGGCTGTATGATTGACCGGGCTACACCACCGGGGCACAGTTTACCATCGCCCGCTGTCTTAAAATCGTGCACGATTGCCGCCGTGACAATGCAATTTATTAAGCGCGCCCGGGACTTGTAATGGAGGTAAAAAATGAAAATGAAAGAGTCTGCGGGAGTTGCAATTTCGGCTGGCGTGGGAGTTTTCATAGTAATCATCATCGCAGTGGCGGGTGTCGGCGCTTTTCTTGTTCTCAAGGGTGGCGGTGGAACAAGCAGCGCGGCGTTTGCATCAGTCCCGACTTACCCCGGCGCAACCGACACCGGAATCAGCGTGTCGCAATCTTTGGCTGGGACTGGTTACAGCATGCCATCGGGCTGGGACGGCAAGGCATACTACACCACGGCGAGCCCGAGTACTGTGGCGAGTTGGTACAGCTCCAACATGCCTGGCTGGACAAAGACGATGGATAACACAATATCCTATGGTGGCTTCTCGATGTACATCTTGGCTTTCACCAAGGGCAGCGATGCGGCGTTCGTAGAAACCCTGTCCAGCGGCACTCAGAACCTGCTCATCGTCCTAGCGGGGCCATCGTCCGGACTGAGCTCACTCACCGGGACCAGCGGCACCATAGGCGCAACTCAGCCAACTTAACTTTGCTAGAAGGTGGGCCCGGAGGGATTCGAACCCTCGATATCTACCGTGTAAGGGTAGCGTCTTAACCGCTGGACCACGGGCCCGTAAAAACTTGGCGAACCGCTGATAAAGATGTTCTCATTTAATCAGGATCAAGATGTCCAGAACCAGCACTATGACGAAAAGCAGCACGATGAGGGCCTCGAGCGTCAGTAGCCGCTGCGTGTCTATCCTTCCCACCGAGATGGAGTAAAGCTCCTGGAGCTGGTCAAGCTTCCGGTCAACAAGCGCGAGCCACTCGGGGATGCGGAAGCGCTCGCTCGCCAGGCGGTAGAGTTTGCCCAGGTACCACTCCCCCGTGAGCTTCGAGATGTTGCGGGCATCCTCCAGGAAATCCATTATTTCTATCCTTGCCTCGGCCAGCTCCCGGGTCGCTCGCGTCAGCTCCCCATAGGCCCGACCCTTCCAGAAGACCCCGAGGCTCGGCTTCTTGAAGACGGCGCGCAGGCCGTCGTAGGCGCGCTGAGACCTGATGTCAAGGAGGCGGTCGTACGTCCGGAGCTCGAGCAGCTGGACGAGAGCAAGCTCTATCATCCTCACCAGATCATCGGTGTACTCGACCGCGCCGCTGATCAAGGTGGAGTACCAGTCAACAATCACTATGTCTTCTTCGGAGTAGCTCAGGCAGGGCTTGATGGCGTCGTCCACCTCCCTCTGGCTCAGGGAGCGCCAGTTTTTCTCCCCGCGCAGGACGCCGGCCGTCTGCTTCTTGAACTTTGTCAGGAAATCATCGGCGTCCAGCCTCGGGTCTGACTCTGCTATCAGGACGAGGGTGTAGACCTGCGGGTGCTCCAAGAACTGGTATGGGTACTGGATCGCGGACTTTATGGAGCCACGAAGCTGCTGGAAAAACTCGCGGGGGACCTCGTCGAACTCAACATCCTTCCCACCAACTTTGACCTTCCCGTCGTTGAGGTTGACGAGCTTTATCAGGCCGTCGAATGTGAGGTTGCGGAAATCCACTGAGATGTAAACCCCCGCGGCGCCGATTGGGAAAATCCTGCCCTCCACAGTTGCCTGGTGCTTGTCTATTTTTTTCGAGCCGAGGTCAACCTCCAGCGGGACGAGCCCCACCTCCTCGTACTTGGGTGCGAGGAGACGCTCACCCCTCACCCGGGGGCGCTCGATGGGGCTGAACTTTTCCTTTGAGATTTTCGAGATGTCGATGTCGCCGCCGACGTCGTAAAGGTACTGGAATATCACGCGGCCGCTCAGGGATTGGGCTTCCGGCATGGTTCACCATAACATTTGCTCGCGGAGGGCTAAAAGGGATGGCGCCGGGGAGGGGATTTGAACCCCTGATGCGCTTACGCGCAACAAGGTTAGCAACCTTTGGCGGGTCTTTACAGACCTTGCGCCTTACCTGGCTGGGCCACCCCGGCTCCAGACAAATGTTGAGCTGGCTTAATTAAAACATATTCAAAGTGGCGACGAGCACGCCCGAAGTGGACGCCTTCGCCGCGCGCCGGTGGCTGGCCCCAAGCTCCATCCCGTTTTCCACAAGCGCCGAACGCCCTGACTACGGCTGCTACCTTCCGGTCCTGGCCGGTTTCGCCAGGCAAAGACGGTCCTCCCCGATCTTTCGACCGGGGCTCCGCCACCGTCGGCCCTGCGGGACAGGACTTCGTCGCCGGTAACCAGTTCGTGCGTACAGTTCCAGCGCCGCCCCCGAGCTTCGGTCCACCATAAACCCCATTTGTGGTTTGTAGGGGAGGGGTGGCCCCCCACCATAGCTCGCCGCCAATTGTAAATAGACTTCAAAGCTTAAAATAGAGGCGCTGGTCTTTCCATTCACTCCCCACCCCAAATTATTTTCTAACGATATAAATTTTGTTCAAGTTGAAACTTGTTGAAAATCTCGCTGCTTGAAAAATTTTCAAATCACGATTTTCTCAAGACCTAACCCTTCAAGAAGCTCGCAAGTCTTGCAAAGCCCCATGGAGGTTGGCTCTCCGCATCTGTCGCATTTGTTCATGTCAAACTCCGGCACCGCCCGCGCGAGATGCGGCTTCATCCGGTCGAACATCCTGAGAATCATGAACTTGGAGTTTGGGTGATTTTCTTCCAACTTGTTTATGAAATCCCTAACCTCCGTGTGCATCCCGCGGGAATACGGACAGACCCCAAGGTGAACTTTTATCCCCTTCAGCAGCGCATATGCCGCCACCTCCTTCTCCGGAATTTCCCGCATCGGCTTTATCCTCGGGACGAACCCTTCCCGTGTGGAGTACGACGGGCCGAGGCGGTAGAGCCTCGAAAAGTCGCCACGGATATAGTTGAGCATGACGGCCTGGGCCTCGTCGTCCAGGTTGTGGGCTGTAGCCAACTTCTGGGCCCCGATCTCCCTCGCTGCCTTGTTCAGGAGTGAACGCCGCAGAATCCCGCAGTATGTGCAGGGGCCGAGGCCAGTCTTTTTTACTTCAGCAAGCTTCACAATCTCATCTAACGTTGCTCCGAACGCCTCCTTGAAGCTGACGACTTGGTGCTCCACCCCGAGCAGCTCCGCGTTCTCCCTGGCCACCTCGATGCTCTTGTCCCTGTACCCGGCTATCCCCTCGTCAACTGTGATCGCCACAAGCTCGCACCCCCTGCGAGCGCAGTATTCTGAGAGAAGGTGCATGCAGGCCACGCTATCCTTCCCGCCGGAGACTGCCAGGGTGACCTTTTCTCCCAGAGAGATGAGTGAGTGCTCGGCGATGCCGCGCCTGAACCTGCGCTCCACACTTTTTGTAAGGCACCGATCGCACAGAAAAAGCCCGGCGTACCTCTGGCTGTATGCCGCGCGGCGCCCGCAAAAGCTGCATTCCATCTCAACCACCGGTCACGACCGGCAGAACCTCAAGCCTGTCCCCTTCCTTGGCCGTCTCCTCTTCAGGTACTATCTTCCCGTTCAGGCTCACTACCACCGTCTCCCTGCTTACGCCGAGGCTCGCCAAGATTTCAGAGATTTTTCTATCACCATCCACTCTGACCGCCTCTGGAGTCCGGCCAATCAACCTTACCTCAACCACCAAAGGCCCTCCTGATCAGGGACGGCACAAGGTTCACTAGGATCAGGAAAAGCACCAGGAAGGAGAACACCTTCGCGATCTTCCTTGCCCTCTCCTTCGAGGCCTTCCCCTCAAGCAGCGCCTCGAAAAGGTAGCCCCCGTCCAGCGGCTTTGCAGGAAGTAGATTGAAAAGCCCGACGCCGATGTTCAGCACGAACAGCCATTTCAGGACGTCTATCAGGACCCACGGCACTATCGCGTCGTAGACGAACGGGTGGAACACAGGCGCCCCCAGGAAGACCCCTATCGCGCTCCCGAGCACTTGTAGCGGGTTCAGGTAGGCTGAGTGAGGCGTGGATGTTATCGTCAGAACCCCTATGGTCCCTACATTTTCCTGGCCCGCAAGCGTCAGCGGGTAGTCTCCCCTATCTGTGCCGAGTATGATGTTCTCCCCTGGGCTGCTGCGCGACAAATAATTGCTGAAGTTTTCATAAGTTTCTATCTGCGTGCGCAAGCCCTGATTTTCTATCGCAAGTATTCTCGCCCCAAGCAGGTTTTCAGCCAGATTTTCAGCGGGATAGTTGTCCGCCACCCCGTAAATGTAAACTCCAGACTTTGGGACAAGGAAGACCAGCAGCATGAATAGGAAGAAGAATGAGAAAACCACGTTGCTAACTGGGCCTGCCGCAAACATCTTCATCCTCTTGCGCCTCGGAGCCTTTTTCAGCTCCTCCTCGTCCGGCTCGACGAACGCGCCCGGGATGAAGAGAAACAGCATCGCGCCCGTGAACTTTGTCTTGAGGCCCTGACTCCTCAGAAGGAGACCGTGCGAGAACTCATGGATGACGAGCACAAGCCCGACGCTGATGAGCCAGGCGACTATAGAAAGCCCCGGCACTAGCCCGGGGAGAACGAATGTAACGCCTGTCAACGCTCTGGCGGGCTGGCTCAGGAGGACCACCGCGTTGAGGACGACGTTGACGAAGACGAAAATCATCAAAAAGACGCCGAGTGCCGCGGCGACCGTTCCGTAGGTGTTCCACAGCCTCTTGCGCTTTGTCGCCAGCTTGTCGATGATGCCAAGACCCTTCGTGGTGCGCCATATCATCGCGCCGGGGTAGAGCAGAACCCCCCGCTCCTTCAGCTTGTACTTGCGGTAGCCTAGTCCCACCGCCAACCACAGCAGGCCGACCGCCGCCATGAAGATCAACAGGTCCATCATACACAGCCATTGGGTCACAGCAAGGTTTAAACTTCTGGTTTTGTCTGTGTGATTGGTGTGACTTTGAACATTGTTCTTTGTATGGTGAAGAGCCGGGCCGAGGCGGTGAAAATCTCGGAGAAGCTTGTCTCGGAGGGGCTCGCCGCGTGCGTTAGCGCCGTCCCCGGGGCCTCGTCCGTCTACAGGTGGAAAGGAAAAATCGAGAAATCCAAAGAAGTCCTGCTCATCGCGAAGACATCAAACAGGAAGCTCGGCAGGCTCATCAGGCGCGTCAAGGAGCTCCACAGCTATGAGGTCCCGGAGATAATCGCTGCCAAGGTCGCGCGCGGCCTCCCGGAATATTTAAGGTGGGTGGAGAAAAGTACAAGGTGATTGGATGAAGGTTGACCTCAAGAATGCTTACAAGCTCCTGGCCCCCCGCCCGATAGTCTTGATAACGACGGTCGATAAGCAGGGAAGGATAAACGCGGCGCCAATGTCTTGGGTTACAACTGTTGAGTCCGAGCCGCCCACCGTCGCTTTTTCGACCAGCTACGAGAGCGACACGTACAAAAACATCTGCGACACCGAGGAGTTCGTGTTCAACCTGGTGACTGAAAGCATCAAGAAGCAGATGTACGCGTGCGGGAAGAACTTTCCACGCGGCGTGAACGAGCTTGAGAAAGCAGGTTTGTCGTGGGAGCGGTCGGAAGTAGTGAAGCCGCCGAGGGTTGTGGAATCCCCGGTGAACCTCGAGTGCAAGCTCGATTGGATGCACAGAGGGCCGGAGTATGTTGTGCTGGCGGGGAAGGTCGTCGCTGCCCACGCCAGAGACGACGCCGTGAAGGGCGGGATGCTCAACGCCGAGGCCGTGAAGCCGCTTCTCCACATCTCGGGGAAAACCTTCGTCGTCGGGGACAAAGTAGTGGGTCTGTAGATGGCGCGGCCAGCCCGTGTCGGAGAAGCTTCTGAAGTAATTTACGATGAAAAGCATTGGCTGATTCTGGAAGAACTCAGGAAAACGGCTGTTACAATCATGAAAGCTATGTCCGGACTTGGCCCCAACCCGATAGTTCACGGTAGCGTTGCGCGCGGTGATGTTGACGAAAAGAGTGATGTTGATGTTTTCATTCCCGACCAATTGCCATCATATAGGGTTGAGCTGGCCCTGCAGAAGGCTGGGCTGCAGGTTTGGAAGAGGGAGCTGGTGATGGCAACTCCATGGCAGCTGCCGAAGGCCCACATTTACATTGACGAAAAAATTTCCGTGACTTTTCCACTGGTCAAGCCTAGGCGGCTGGAGATCGAGTTCTACCACTTCGGTGGAGCGGTTGACTTGGCCGGGCTGGAAAAGGATACCCGGGTCCCTGGCGTGGACAAGAGGTTGATGCTGATAGAGCCGACGCAGGCCGGACACTTTGAAAGCCAGATTGCCGGGAGGGCGGCGGAGGCGGCGAAGGCGGTCGGTGTGAGTTTGGACATCGTGAGAGAAAGAGTGCAGGTACTGAAGCGGCGGGCGGAGGTCGGGCGGACGGGTGTCTTCATACAGCGGAGCCTTGCGCCAGAAGAGAGCTTTGAGGAGGTCTTCAAGCGGCTGGCTGAGGAAAACCCCGATGTTAAGCTCAGGCTGAAAAAAACTAGGAATGGTTAAGCTGCTGCCGCTTCCACCAGTCTCTTCAGGACAAATTCTTTTTCAAGGGCAGAAATGAAAGCTCCCGCCCTAGGGCCCGACGCCCGCCCGAGAAGCGCCAGGTAAATCGCCTTGAACATCTCCCCTGATTCGGCGCCCGCCTCCTTGGCCACCTCGTATATGTGATTGTGCAGCTCGAGAGGCGTGAAATCCTTCTTCTTCAGGTCCTGCGCCAGCTTCGCCAGCCCGCCCTTCTGGCCCGGCGTCAGTTGATGCCTAACCTCGGCCGTCGGCTCCTTCAGCAGCGTGAACTTCAGGTGCTCAGGCGCGTAATTATCCACCCAGTTCCTCGCGAGCCCGACCCTCTTCATGGCCAGCTCTATGTCACGCCTGCCCGGGCTCTCCAGTACCTTCCTTTTAGTCAGTATCTCAACCACCTCAGCCTCCGCCCTCGCTACCTGGCAGACCACCGCCGCGAACCTGAAAGAGACCCTCTGCGGCGCGGCCCCCGGCACTTCCCCCGCCTGCGACAACTCGTAGATGCGGGAGAGCTGCCCCTCCCTGGAAGCCGGCGCCTCGAGCTTCTTGAAGTGGACCAGCTCTGCCATGTCATACTCCTCGTAGAGGTCCGGCAGCGAGACGCCAGGGTCAAACTCCTTGGACTTCATGGGCTTGCTCCTGAAGATGAAGTACCTCAGAAGCTCAGGCTCTGCCACCTCCAGCCACTGCTTCAGCGTGAAGACGACCCCCTTCGACGACGACAGCTTCTTCCCCTTCATGCTCACCCACTCGTAAGGCAGCGGCACCGGCGGCTCGTAGCCGAAGATGTTCCTTGAAATCAGCTTCCCCGTGTCGTAGCTCCCGCCGACGACCGCGTGGTCCTTCCCGAAAGGCTCGCAGGTCACGCCGAGCAGCTTCCACCTAGCCGGCCACTCAACCCTCCATGTGAGCTTGCCCTCGCCGCGTGTGTAGTCGGCGTCGCACTCGTGGCCGCAGCCGGCGGCGTAGTCTGTCCCCTCGCACCTGTACCTGACATTGTTCCCCTGCCAGGAGACGGCCTTGGTCGTGGCTATCCTCCCGCAGCGGCTGCAGATTGCGTCGAAAGGCAGCCAGTCGCCGAGCAGAGGCTTTTCCCTGAACCTGTTCAAAATTTCCCTGATCTCGCCGGCGTGCTCGAGCGCCGTCCTTATCAGGGGCGCCATCCTCCCGCTCCTGTAGACCTCCGCACCTGAGTGGATTTTCACCTTTATGCCGTAGCCCTGCAGCGACTCCACAAAAGGTCTCTGGAAGAAGTCGACGAAGCTCTTGAACTCGGGGCTCGGCGAAGGGATGTTCGCGTACGGGAAGCCCAGATACTTTTTGTACTTCTCGGCCAGCTCCCCCTCGTTGAGCGGCCAGGGGATTCGCCTCATGGGGTCGTAGTCGTCCGCGTACCAGATGGCCTCGGCCTCCGCCCCGCGCCCCTCCAGCGAGCGGCGGACGGCGTCGGCTATGAATACATCGTTGGCGTGCCCGATGTGGATGTGGCCCGAGATTGAGATGCCGCTGGCGATGACCTGCCTCCCGCCCCTCTTCAGCAGCTCCTCCGCCGCGCCGTCAATCCAGTGCATGCTATCTGGGAAGATTTGCCCTCGAAGTTTAAAGGGTGTGCGGAATCACCCGGGTGCATCTTCTTTATCTTCGTAAAATGCCGCGAGCAGCTCCCGTATCCTTTTGGCCTTCACCTTGCCGATGCCGTGGACCTCCCGGAGCTTCTTCTCTGACGCCAGCATGACGGCCTCGACCGTCTTGAAGTGTTCCAGCAGCCTCTTTGCCAGCACGGCCGAGACGCCCGGCAGCCCCTCGACCACGAATCTCTGGCACTCTCGCGGGTCCATCGCGCAGATTTTCTTCCGGATGGCGACCTCCTTGAACTCCATCGCCTGCTCCCTCCTCGCTATCGCCGCCAGCAGCTGGGCAGTGTCGCTCTCGTCCGCTGTCGGAATCAGCGGGATGCCAATGTCTATTGCCAGCGCCGCCAGCGCCCCACGGATTGCGTTGGGGTGGATGGCCCTCCTGTTGTAAAGGTCCTTGCCTTCGACAATCAGGACTGGGCGCTCGAAGCTCTCCCTCAACAACTTGGCCTGCGTGATAAGGCGGCCGTCGATCATTGACTGGAGGAAATCCCCGGCAGACTTCCTCTCGACCCCGACTCTCTGACTGAGTATGAAGTCGCCAACGTCAAGCTGCATCTCCTCCACTCCTACGCCTATCTTCCGCAGCTCTTCCACCACCCCAGAAGGCACCTCTCGGTGGTCCGCGATTATCCTCAACTTCTTCTTTCCCATGCTACCACCGACACTATCTTCGGCAGTATTTAGGGCATCGAACGGCGTCTCCTCCAAAGGCTTCTGCATCCCATCCAGCTGAGCTTGGGTGGGAGAGGTTTATAAAGAGGGAAAACCCCGGCCGCGGCTTTTTTTAGGAAGCGCCTTGAATTGTTTCTGATGGGGATGAAGTTCACGGTGGAGGAGTTCATGACGCGGCGGGTCGTCTCGATTGACGACGGCGAGAGCATCTTCGGGGCCGCGAGGGTCCTGAGCGAGAACAGGCTGGGAAGCGTGATAGTCACGCACGGCGGAAGGCCCGTGGGGATACTGACCGACCGGGACATCCTGACGAGGGCCGTCGCTCAGAAGCTCAAGCTTGAAAAGGAGAGCGTGGCGAAAATAATGTCCAAACCCCTCGTCACCGTGAAGCCGGAGTCTTCAATGTTCGACGTGATGAAACTAATGGAAAAACACTCCATCAGGCGGATTCCAGTGGTAAAAGATGGGGAGATACTCGGGATCGTCACGCAGAGTGACGTCGAAAGGGCCGCGCTGCTAATGCCGAAGCTGAGTTCTGGGGTGAAGGAGATCTACCTCATCAAGAATGGCAAGAAGTCGATGAAGCAGTGACGCCACAAAATCATTCACTGTATTTTTGAAAAATCTAATCAAGGAAAGGCGGGCACGCCGACAGCTGGGGAAAGTTGCCGGGCGCGCCCATGACGAAGACTCGGTCGAGCCCAGCCTCCGCCAATCAATCCAGACAATCTGTATAAAAAAGCTTTTCTCAGCGATTTCTGGCCTCGACTTTCTCAGCGACCTTCCTGACCGCCATGTCGAGGCGCTTGGAGAACTCCGCCTTCCTCGGAACCCGGACCTTGGCAAGCTTCTTTGAAATGTCCCTGATGCTGAGGCTCGCCGGGGAATTCGGGTAGGCGGCGGCCACCGGGAGATTGTCCCTGAAAGCATCATCGACCAGGCCGTCGCTCGGTACCACCCCCAAGACTGTCGATATCTCTTCTGCCTTTTTTATCCACGGCTTCGGGTTTATGTTGTAGGGGACTTTTGAAAGAACCACCCCTGCCGGCTCTGTACCCATGAAGCTCTCCAGGCCCCTGGCGGTTGCAAGCGTCGACTTCACGGAGTCGTCGTTGGCCTCGCAGACGTACAGGATCCTGTCCGCCGCGGCCGTCAGAATCATGTGCTCGTATGTGACTGAAGCCGGGGTGTCGATGATTATTGTGTCGTACATCCCCCGCAGCGTCGATATCATCTTTTCGAAGACCCTCCGGGCGTATTCCAGATGTGCCAGCGGGCTCTGCGCCTTCAGGGGGGACAAAAAGCGGCCCCCGGCAGGCACTCCAGCCAGGTTTGGGTAGAGAATGTTCCCTTCTTTGTCGGCCAGCTGGCAGGTGTAGACCGACTCCTCCCAGGACTTCCTCCCGGCGAAGACGTCTGAAAGGGTGACATCGTGGTGGGGGAACATCTTCAGCTCCGCCGAGCGGACGTGGAGGTCGCCGTCTATCAGTAGGACCCGTTTTTTCGACTTGAGCTTGGAAATCCAGATGGCCAGCCCCATCGCCACTGTGGACTTCCCCACGCCGCCCTTGGTCCCGATGGTGGCGAAAACAGTCATTTTTTATCCCCGCTCTTTCGCGTGAAATCCGGCAACTCCTTGTTCTCCAGCTGTTGGGCGAGGTCCAGCTTGGGACGGTCGTAGGTCTGCAGTCGGACGTCCCTGCACCTGTATATCATCTTGACCTTGGTCTGCTTCCCGGGGAACTCCATGGATGATATCAACCCTGCCTTTTCGAGCAGCTCAAGATGGTGGAGGATTGCCGAAACGTCGTACCTCTTTCCAATCGCCCTGCTGACAAGCCTAGCGAGCTCTATCTGCCTGACTGGGCCATCGTCCAATATCGCGTATATTTTCGCTCTTACTGGGTCGCTCAAGGCCCTGTAGATTTCGGCAGACAACTCCGAAGAATCCACCGTCCGCCACTCGGCGCCCCCCTTGAAAACCGGCAGAAGCCGATCTATTATTTTTATTTCCTGCTTTTCAGCCATCCGACCATTGAATAAATTTTGAATAGACCGTTAAAAGCTTTCCAATCGTTCAGAAAAATTATTTTTAGATTTGGATTCATTCAACCATTCGTCTGGCTTCCCCGAGAAGCACCAGCCCCAGCACCGCGTCTTCTTTTTTTGCGGCCTCGGTCGTGAAGAACAGCCCCATGTACTGGGCGTCCCGGACGTGCATTTCCTCCGCCTCCTCCCTCGCCCGCCTCAGCTCCGAATACCCCTTCAGCAGCAAAACGCCGTTCGGGATGTCGTCCACCCTCACTTCTCTCTCCCCCTCAGAGCACTTCCCGCACTCCCCGGAAGCACAATCAAGCGCCGGCCGGCCGCACACCTCGCAGATGGCCGCCCCCCAAATCAGGCGCGACAGCGAGTGGCCCACCCGAAGTATCTCAGCCTTGTCTATGGCCCGCTGTATCTTCAGCTTGCAGCTACTGAAGATGCTGACCTCTTTCCCCTTCCAGGTGAGCTTGGCCACGCCGATGGACGGGCTGCACCTGAGCTCCGAGAATCGCCTCCTGTGGATGTCGAGCAGGTAGCAGAGGGTCTTGGGGTCGATGCCGCCGCCCTCCTTCTTCAGCTCAATGTCCGCCATGAGCTTCCCCCTCTCCGCGGCGCACGGCTGGACGTAAACCACGGTGTCCTTCTTGACCTTGACGAGCTCAGACACCTCCATCCCCTTGGAGAGCACGCAGTCTTCCTTGAACTTCGGAACGGTGATTTCTTCCACTCAGGTCCCCTTCGAGCCGGCCTGCTTTTTCCTGTACTCCGCGAGCGCTTTCTTGAGGGTCTTGAATGCGAGGACGGCGCAGTGCATCTTCAGGGAGGGGAGCCCGCCCAGCGCCTCCGATATCTCCGTGATCTTCAGGTTCTCCGCCTCCTCCACCGTCCTCCCTTTCACAAGCTCCGTCGTCATGGCCCCGGTGGCTATGTTCGCGGCACACCCGAACGAAAGGAACTTCGCGTCGACGATTTTGTTGTTCTCAATCTTCAGAAACATCCTGAACATGTCCCCGCACTGAATGTCCCCCTCGTCGGCGGTCACTGTAGGGTTCTCCATCTCCCCGATGTTCTTCGGGTTCTTGAACATCTCAAGCACCTTCGCGGTGTACTTGAGCAGGCTCTTCTCGGTGTATTCGGCCGGCATCCTCTTAAAGCTCCTCCGCCTTAACCGGGCTTATCTTCCTCAGATTCTCAATAACGCGCGGCACCACATCCAAAGTGTGGTCAATTTCATCCTCGGTGTTGTAGCGGCTCAGGGTAAACCTGATTGCCCCGTGCGCAACCTCTGGCCTGATGCCGATTGCAGTCATCACGTGGCTGGGCTCAAGCTTCCTCGTGGAGCAGGCCGACCCCGTCGTGACAGAGACCCCGTTAAGGCTGAGGTGGAGCTGCACGGCCTCCCCCTCCACACCCTTGAACGAGTAGTTGACGTTGGCGGGGCTTCTCTTCTCGCCGCGCGGGCCGTGGAGCTGGATGTACTTCACACGCTCCTCAAACCCACGCATGAGCCTGCCCTGCAGCTTCCTCATGTGCCCAACGTGGCGCTCGAAACCGTCGAAGGCGAGCTCGGCGGCCTTCGCGAACCCGACTATGCCGGGAACATTCTCGGTGCCTGGCTTCAAAATGAAAAGCGAAATGTAGCCGTGCGAGGTCGGCTGGATAGATGTCCTTTCCTTTATGTAGAGGGCTCCTACCCCCTTCGGGCCGTGGATCTTGTGGGCGCTCAGGCTCAACAAGTCTATCCTGGCCTTTTCCACGTCTATCGGCACCCGCCCGTAACCCGCTGCAGCGTTCACGTGAAACAAAATTTCGCGGCCCCTCTCCTTCAAAATCTTCCCGATTTCCTCAATAGGCTGAATCGTCCCAATCTCGTCGTTGACGTTCGCCACGCTGACGAGGATTGTCTTGTCAGTTATCGCCTTCTCGATGTCCTCCAGCTTCACGAAGCCCTCCCTGTCGACCGGGATGTAGTCCACCTTGAAGCCGTCCTTTTCCAAAACCTCACACACACGCAGGACGGAAGGGTTCTCTATTTTTGTTGTGATGATGTGCTTGCCCCGCGCCCGCCTCGCCATCGCCGCCCCCCTTATCGCGATGTCGTTGGCCTCCGTAGCGCCTGACGTGAACACGATTTCGCCAGGCTTTGCACCGATTGTCCCCGCGATGGCCTTCTGCGACCTCTCGACGGCGTCAGCGGCCTCCTGCCCCGCCGAGTAGAGCATCACCGGGTGCCCGAACTTCTCTGTGAAGTAGGGTAGCATCGCCTCGACAACTTCCTTGGCAACTGCGGTGGTGGAGCCATTGTCCAGATACGCCTTCATCCAACCATACTAAACTGTGGCTTGGAATGTTTAAACTTGGGGGGCGGCAGATTTTGCTGGTGTAAAACATTTTTAAGGAAGAAAAAGATTTGTAGTGGGAAAACCTGTGCAGTACGCGGAGTTCAAGGCCCCGAAAGGCGTGATAAAGGTGGAGCTGGAACTTTCGGACAACATCATCTCACGCATCTTTATCAGCGGCGATTTTTTCATGTACCCTGAGGACGCGCTGGAACGGCTTGAGCAGGCACTTATGGGCGCCAAGGCAGACAAAGGCAGTTTGCTTGATGCTGTGAGAAGATTTTACAGCTTGACGGACGCCCAAACCCCAATGGTGGAGCCTGAACACTGGGTGGAGGCGGTTCTTCGCGCGGCCGGGGGTGGTCAGGGATGAGCGATGCAGTTGTTATGAATACAAAAGCGCGGGAGGTCGCACCAGATGAATGGCGGCTGCTCCCGCTCAGAGTCGACGAAGCATTCACATCAATGGCCATCGACGAGGCCCTGCTCAGGCTGAACGCAGAAGGCAAAGCCCCGAACACCGTCAGATTCTGGCGCTGGCAGCCCTCCGCAGTCTCCATAGGCTGCTTTCAAAGCCTTGAGAAGGAGGTGGACCTCGGGGTGGCTAAAAAATATGGTGTTGATGTTGTCAGGAGGATAACCGGCGGCGGCGCAGTCTTCCACGACTATGGCGGAGAGCTGACTTACAGCGTCGTCTGCAGGCAGGGTGAAGTCCCCGACGATATCATAGAGTCATACAAAATTATCTGCGGTGGCCTGGTGAACGGGTTCGGGCAGCTTGGGCTCAAGGCCGAGTTCAGGCCTGTAAACGATGTCCAGGTCGGCGGGAGAAAGATTTCAGGAAGCGCCCAGACGCGCCGGTGGGGTTCTGTTCTACAACACGGGACTGTCCTGATCTCGCCGGACGTGCGGAGGATGTTTGAGTTGCTGAAGGTGAGCCCGGAGAAAATCTCGGATAAGTTCATCGCCTCCGTTTTTGAGCGTGTCACAACTGTCGAGCGCGAGCTCGATCGGAAGCCCAGCATGGTGGAGGTGCGAGACGCGATGACCAAAGGCTTCGAGGAATCACTCGGCGTGACACTTGTGGAAGATGACCTGACAAGAAATGAGGCTGCGCTGGCGGAACAGCTCAGGCCCAATTACTCTTCTGAAAAGCAGCTGAAAAAGAGATAAACGGCAACATGTTAAAAATTCCAACTGCCGATATGATGAACCGCCCCAACAAGCGAAGGTTACTGTCCGCCTGCTATCCTCACCCAAAGTTCCCCACCATTTCGATAACGGGGGGCGCCTGCGCATTGAGTTGTAAACACTGCAACAGGCACTACCTTGAAGGGATGATTTCCTGTTCATCTCCAGACATGTTATTTAAAAAATGCGCAAAACTGGCATCAGGGGGGGCGCGAGGAGTTTTGCTTAGCGGGGGGTACAACTCAGAAGGATACGTTCCGTTTGAGCCGTTTCTCGACGCAATCGCGAAGGCCAAAAGCAAGACTGGCCTCTTCATAAGCGTCCACACGGGAATCGCCCCTGGCTGGCTTGCCAATGAGCTGGGCCACGCGGGGGTAGACCAAGCCGACTTTGACGTCATCGGGAATGACGCGACAATAAAATTTGTTCTCGGGCTGGACAAAAAGGTCGAGGACTACCGCCGCTCAATCAAGGCGCTTGACCGGACACTGCCCCACGTCGCTCCCCATGTCTGCGTCGGCGTTCACGGCGGGCAACTAAGGGGGGAACTCAAGGCGCTTGAACTTGCTTCAGAGGTAAATCCTTCCGTGGTCGTACTTCTTTCGCTTGTACCGACGCCCGGGACAAGTTTTGAGGAAATTAAACCGGTCTCCTCAGCCGATTTTGAAAAAATAGTAACTGCGGCGAGGACCACCCTGCCGGAAGCAGAGATGGCTCTCGGGTGCATGCGACCGCGCCATAACCGGGAGAAGCTGGAGCTTGCTGCGATTATCGCTGGCGCGGACAGGATAGAAATCCCATCAATGAAAACCATAATGGCGGCCGAGAGGATGGGACTTCAGGTCCGGAGGCTTAACGCCTGCTGTTCGGTCCCGCCTGAGCTGGCTGGTGACTTCATTGCCTGAGAAAGTCCGGGTGGCTTTCGGGACCGGAGCGGTGCTGGGACTGTGGGACGGCCGCATGGAAGTCAAGCCTACTACCGCCCACCTTCTCACATACCACGAAGGGCGCTGCGCCGCCAATTGCAAGTTCTGCCCGCAGGCCAGTGAGAGCTCCGCCGACATCAACATGCTCTCTCGAGTACTCTGGCCGCCATACCAGACCGAGAAAGTAATTTCATCTTTTGGCAAAAATGAGGATAGTTTCAGCAGAGTGTGCATCCAGGCAGTAAACTGTCCCAACGTCGCCGACGACATTCGCCGGCTGGTTGAAAATGTTAAAAAATCATGCGGCCTGCCAATTTCAGTTTCTTGCCAGCCGATGACCAGAAAAGAGATGGAAGGACTTGCCTCACTCGGCGTGGACAGGATATGCGTCCCCCTTGATGCCGCGACCCCGGATGTATTCAAACGCGTAAAGGGCGGGTACAGCTGGGAAAAACACATGGACACCTTGAACGCCGCGCGAGATGTCTTTGGGTTTCGTGTGACCACACATTTGATAGTGGGGCTCGGAGAGAGCGAGAGAGAAATGGTGCAGACAATAGGTATGCTGGATAAGTTAGGGGTCACGACCGCCCTCTTTGCGTTCACGCCCATCAAGGGCACTCTTCTATCGGAATCCGAACGACCGGACATTGACAGCTACAGAAGAATCCAACTGGCCCGCTACCTAATGTTAAAACAACTTGGCAAGTTGGAAGACATGAAGTTTGAAGGGGAAAAACTCGTTGATTTTGGAGTGGATGAAACAATCATACAAAATGCCGTGGAGTCCGGTGAGCCGTTCATGACCTCGGGTTGCTCCGGCTGTAACCGGCCATTTTACAATGAATCCCCACGAGGCCCGATATTCAACTACCCAAGAAAACCAACAAAGAAAGAGATTGAAGAAATCAAAAGTTCGCTTGCTTTGGGATAACCGCATAAACAAATGCCGTGCTCTCAAGTTTTTTCTTCAGGCTGCTTCACTTCCTCGACTTCCCCTCGCGGCTCCTTCTCCTTGAATATCTGGGCGCAGAACCTGCTCACGCAGACCTTCCCCTTCAGCCACTCGTCCGGTTGTAACCCAGCCTTCATGCAGCCGTGGCTCAAAAACTCCTCCTCGTTCCACTGCCACTCGACAGGCACCTGCGGCAGGAGAAGCCCTGCAAACCCCTCACACTCCATGATGATTCCGTGCTTCCCGACGGTGATGCACTTCGGGTAGTCCCTGGAGTTTTTGACCTTGACCACCTCCGGCTTTGTGAGCACGCTAACCTCCACCACAATCTCCTGGAGCTCTTTTGGGGCCACAGGGGGGAACCTCGGGTCCATGGTGGCCGAACTCACAGCGGAATCCACGACGGCGTCCATGAGCGGCATCGTGGGCAGAGGGCGGCCGATGCACCCGCGCAGCTCCCCGCGCTTGCTCAGGGTCACAAAGACGCCGCGATGCTCCTTTAGGTGTTCCGGGACGTCCTCCGGGCGTTGGACCTTCCCCTCCCCAACATAGGCTTCCACGGCCTTCCTCGCGGCATTGACCAGAAACCTTCCGTCCTTTATGCTCAGCATCGGCTCACTCCTGCTCATACTCTGAAAGAGTCCTAAAAATATTTTTCCAGTGACCGCCGCGCCAGAAAACCTTCCCGCAGCCTGAACAGACCCAAAACCTGCTGTTCGCCTTCGCTACCTTTTCCGGCACCATTCCCCCCACTTGGGAAGGCCCGACCTCCCTGAGGGTCCCGTTGCACATCGTGCACCTTGATTTTTCCAGGTCAACATCTATCCTCTGCCCGCTGAGCCTCGACAGCTCCTTGAGCTGTGCAACAACATCGTTGCCTTTAAGGAGGAAGCTCTGCACTCCAAACTTCTTCGCCCTCCTGTCAAGCTCGACGTCAGAAGTCAGGAGCGCTCGCCCGTCCGACCTCGCCCGCTCCAGCAGGGTCCTGTCGTCCTCGTCGGGAAGCTCCCGCGCGCCGACAACATCGTGGCCGGCCAGCCTTAACCACCTAGCGAGCTTCCCCAGCATCCCGTCCGTTATGAACTTCATCATGACATTGTCGCTCTTCCTGCCAAAAGCACTGCGCTATTATAGATGAAACATCCAATTACTGTGATAACATGCGCCACCGCATAGAAGTTAACTGCCCGATGTGCGGAAAGCCGTTCACGCTTGAGCTTGAGGTGGGAACATACGTGACCGCCGAGGCCGCGGGCCCGTTCAGGAAGGGGACCCCGGTCGTCCTCCGCAGCCATGACGCCAAGGTCGACTTCGTGCGAAGGTCAATGAGGGTCTTGGCAAGCAAGGACCCGGCCGGCATCGTCGAGGTGGAGGAAATAATCGAGCTGGCCGAGAAGGTGGGCCTTGGAAAGGAGGAGGTGAACGAGATACTCGCGGCTGAAAAGAGCGCTGGCCATATCTACGAGCCGAAGCCTGGAGTGGTCTCTTTCACGACCCCGCCGGAGCGCTCGAGGGATTAGTCTTCCTCAAGCTCTTCTTCCAGCTCCTCTTCCCCTTCCAGAACTTCCTCTACTTCCTTCAGGTCCTTTTCACGGCTTTTTTCCGAACCCTTTCTTTCTTTAGCCCTACGTTTGAATCTCCTCACGCGGGCACCCATATTGTATTCAGAGGGGGCATATAACATCTTCACAGTTTATAGGCCAAAAAACCAAACATTTGATGGTAGTATGCGAAAGGCGCTGCCTCTGCTCGTCGCCGTGTGCCTGGTTTTGCTGCTGCCAGCCCCGGCCAGCGCCCAAGAGTTCCAGATAAAGCCTGGCGGGCAGTACACGGCCAGCATCACAGTAAAAAAGCCGTCCGCCCTGATATTGTACGATGAAAAGTGGGAGATAAGGGTCTACTTCTACGACGGCACAAGCTGCTTCAGCGCTGGCAGCTGGAGCGACGAATTCTACACCGGCTGGTACCAGTTCAGGTACATGGGGGACGAATGGCTGACCACACCAGACACTAGGTCTTTCACGATAAATTCTGTTATTGTAAGCTACCCTAGGCCGGAGGTGGACATCACCAACGGCATGAGAGAAATACCGATTGGACAGTCTGTCACCTTCAGGGTGAGACTCTTGATCAAAGACATCCAGGCAGTCTTCAGTGGGGAGTCTGCCGGCCTAGACTCAGGCTATGTAACATTCAAGGTGTCGGGGATTAACTACACATACCAATACACAAAAGACCAGTACGGCCAGTTTCATGTAACCGGCAACAACTTCGAGGCGAAGATTGACACTGACTCCTCAGGAAAGTGGAGGCTCCTCATAGACAAGGACACGCCAGTTTTGGTGACCGAACAGGCGCAGAGCCAGAACTTGTTCCCAGTATCAATGGAAATAAATCTCTCCTCATCCACAGCACCGGAGGGCTCCATCGAGCTTCCCGGGGAGCTGAAAATTGCACTTTCCATAACTGTTGTGCTGGCCGTGGTGGGAGCCGGGACATATCTTGGGTTGAGGAAGAAAGGCGGAGAGCTGCCAATCCCGGAGCAGTGATTTTGTTCTAGGACGCTTTATAAATATAACGGTGTTATAATTGTATGCCCAATGCCAAGTGGGTGGTTTTTATACCCTCCTGAGGATTGGCGTATGGTCATGATGAGACGCTGGATAGCTGTGCTGGCGCTGGTGGCGGCGGCGATCCTGGCAGCTTCAGTGGTTACTCCGGCCAAAGCTGCTGAGACCACTAGCGTCCGCCCTGGGGGGCTTTACACAATCAATGTTTCTGTCACAAAACCTACGGGTTCGTCGTTTTCCACAGACTGGGAGATCAGGGCATATTTTTACAGCAGCACCAACTGTTTCAACGCCGGCGAATGGTGGCAGCCATCTGGCAGCAGCGATTGGATTTACTCTGGATGGTACCAGCACAGGGTGAGGAACCAGTCGTGGACCACTCCTGACACCAAATCTTTCAGCATAACTGCGCAACTTGTCAACTACCCCCGCGGGGCCGAGGGGCCAGCCTATCCAAGCGCCGTGGGCCCCACCTACTCAAGCGCGATGACGGAGATGCCGACTTCAGGAGTCATAAGGCTGCGAACCCGCATGCTGATAAGGAACCTCAGCGCCCCAAGCTTCTCTGGGGATTCAGTGACCTTCAAGGTGGGTTCCACAACTTACACCTACAAGTTCGACCAGCTGGGGGACGACTATCAGCTGAAAACTCCTTCCGGGGGGAGCGTCGGGTCAGGGGCCACTCTGACGCAATCAAGCTCTGGGGAGTGGGAATTGAAATGGGACTCCACACAGGATGTTCTCGTTGACAACAACGCGCCTTCCACCGGCACTATCACCATGACCAGCCCGATAGAACTGGGCCTGGCCGCCAGCGCCATGGACGTGACCATCTTCCTCGGCGTCGGGCTCGTGGTGGTTGGAGTGGCGGCGGTCTTCTTGTTCATGAAGATGAGGAAAAGGGGCGGTGATGTCACGGGACCGGAATTCGCGCCACCCGCTCCGACAGGCCCGCCAGCGCCGCCTCCGTCCTCCCCACCTCCACCTCAGCCGGCCTCCGAGCCTGCGCCTCCGGGGTTCATTTTCCGCCCTTGACCAGCTTTCTGGCAATCGTGACTATCGCCCGGGCAGCTGGGGAGTTTGGACTTGACTCAAGGAGCGGCTTGCCCTGATTCAAAGCTTTGGCCACCGCAGCGTCTTCCGGAATCTCCCCCAAGATCGAGAGGTTCATTATTTCCTTTATCTCGTTTTTGTCCAGCTCGAACTCCGCTCCAGTTACCCTGTTCAGAATAACCCCCATCGGGGACGACCCCAAGAACTCTGCCACCAGTCGAGTCTTCATGCAGTCTGAAACCGATATCGTGTCGGGAGTGGCGACCAGCACCGTCTCCTTCGTCGCCCTGATTGATGCGACGGTTTCCCTTCTCAAACCTCCTGGGGCATCCACAATCACGAAATCCGTTCCGGCTGGGACCTGCTTCATGGCCTCCGGGAGCCTCTCTGGGTGGGTCTTCCTTATCTGCTCCAGGGTCACGGCGGCTGGTGCTATCCTCAGGCCCTTTGACCCGACATAAATCACGTTGTCGAGGGTTGCGTCCCCGGAAAGGACGTCGTTAAGTGTGTAGACTGACTTCTCAAGCGTGAAGTGGAGGGCCAGGTCCGGGGTTGCAAATGACCCGTCCATGATTATGACATTCTTTCCCATGTCAGCGAGCGCCAAACCCAAGTTGGCCACAATCGTTGTCCTCCCAACCCCACCTTTACCAGAGACAAGGGCTATGCTTCTCACATCACCACCATGACCAGTCTAAAACTCTTTTTTCGCATTTAAATATCAACCACGCAAAGGGGAGAGGGGGAAGTGATGGACAAATACGATGTCGTGGTGGTCGGTGCCGGCCCCGCAGGGCTGGAGGCTGCGAAAGCCGCCGCATCCGAGGGGGCCAAGACGCTTTTGCTCGAAATGAGGGCCCAGGTTGGGGGACAGGTCAATCCGTCCGCCATCGTGCCCGCCGGAGAGCTGAAGAAAGCGGTGGCCGCCAGCTTCAAGGAGATAGAGTTCAGGTCTGATAAGAAAAGGGCTGTGATTAGGGGCAGGCTTTCCCTCATAGACCGCGCCAGACTTGACAGGCTCCTTGCGGCCGAAGCTGCATCAAGCGGCACCGAGATATGGATAAACTCCCCCGTAAAGGAACTGTTAACGAAGGACGGGAGGGTGGTGGGGGTAAGGGCCGAGTCTGGCGGCTGGTCGGAAGACATCAGGAGCGAGATTGTCATCGACGCCACGGGGGCGGTTGGGGAGTGGTCCGGCCTTTTCAGGAAATTCACTGGGGCGGACCATCCCAAGAATCAGGTAGTGTTCACGAGCGAATACCTCATGGCAAACGCCAAGGTCGAAACCCCGGAGATTATTTTCACTTCATATCTTGCCCCGGGCGGCCACGCCTGGCTTTACCCGGCCGGCGGCGGCTTCGCGTTCGTCGGCATCTCCGGGGTGAGGATACACCCGGATGTCGCCCTTGACGAGTTCCTGGGCAGGCATAACCTTCCATCGCTCAAGGGCGCCAGCCCTGTCGCGGCTTTCAGAGGGCAGCTGCCTCTTGGCGGGCCGCTCGACAATGTCTGCGGGGACGGGGTGATAGCCGTCGGTGGATCGGCGGGCCATTTCTACCAGCTGTCGGGGCAGGGGCTCCGCTACGCGATGAAGGGCGGGGAGCTCGCCGGAAAGGCCGCGGTCGACGCAATCATGGCGGGGGATTTTTCAATGCGTGGGCTCTCAGGGTTCCAGCGGGCGATGGCGTCGGAGTTTGGCTACGACTTTGAGGTGGGCCGCCTGCTCCATTCGTCCCTGGAGGTGTCGCAGGACAGGAAGATGGGCGAGCTGCTCGGCTCCATCAAGGGAAAGCCGGACCTCGCGCGGAGCTTCTTGGATGTTTTTCTGGGCCACAGGCTGAAGGCGTCCGTGGGCAGACTTTTGAGGGACAGGCGGGTCACGAAGGTTTTCGGGCGGGAGACTGTGGGGAAGGCGCTCGCTCTGAAATGATGTGGGGGCTCCCCAAATGCGCTGCCCTTCGTGTAGCAGCACCTCCGTCCTGCACGACCACAACCGCGGGGAACAGGTCTGCACCCGGTGCGGGCTGGTGATCCTTGAGAAGCTACTGGAGCCGGGGCCGGAGTGGAGGAGCACTCCCGAGAAGCCATCGGGCCGGGCGGACATTTCATCTGGACTGGATGTAACAAGGCACGACCTCGGCATGGGCAGCGGTTTTGACGTGCCACGCGAGTTCTCCCCCCTCCAAAGGGCAAAGCTTCGCAGGATGCAGGCGCTCAATGAGCGGTCTCGGGTCAGGGGGTGGGAGGACAGGAGCCTCCGATACGCCCTGGTCGAGCTGGGCAAAATATGCGGGGACCTGTCTCTCCCCAAGGGCGTCAGGGCTGAAGCCAGCGTGAACTACAGGCGCGCCAAAGCCAAGGGGATGGTGCTCGGCAGGGAGACCAGCCAGGTCCTCGGGGCAGTTGTCCTTCTCACATGCCGGGCGAGGGGGCTGCCCAGGGGCGCGGGCGAGGTGGCAAAGTCCGTCTCATCAAGGTACAAGATTCAGAACAAGGTGGCGCTGAGGAACATCAACAAGATTGTGGGTGTCATGAGGCGGGAGCTCGGGGTTCGGGAGCAAAGAATCTCGGCTTTGGACTACCTGAACAGGTTCGCCCCTAAGCTGAAGCTGTCGGGCGAGGCTCTCGGCTTGGCACACGAGATGTTCGCAAAGCTGCCAAGAAGCTTCCGGGCCAAGTCTCCGCTGTTCCTCGCCGCCGTCCTGGTTTACTCCGCTGCGAGGGACGCGGGGGACGATATCACCCTGCGGCAGGTGTCCAAGGAGATGAATGTCGGGATGTCGAGCCTTTCCCAGAATGCTGCACGCGCGAAAGAACTCATTGAAAAAAGTTGAAAAAAATCCAATTTACGACTGCCAAACATCTTTTTATGGCCGTGCTAGTTAGATTTGGTGTGCCCAGATGAGGCCGGCTGGACGGATTGAGGAGGTCTTTTGCCCCAAGTGCAAGCGTTACGTGGGGACTTTTGAGAAATGTCCCTATTGCCATGCGAAGGTTCCAAAGCGGCTTTCCTTCCGCCTGTTGAAGTGGGGCGGTCTGACGATCGCCGTCTTGGGGATACTGTTTCTTTATGTGGACGTGCGTGGCCCCCACATCCTGGTAAAGTCCCCGTACCAGCTCAGGGTCAGCGACCTCTACCTGGAGAACAGCGCGACCATGAACATGGCCCAGGTGATAATGACGGGCAAGGCCACTTTTGTGAAGTATTATGAGGACACGCGGTTCTTGGGGATGTTCATAACAGACCTCGAGAATGAGAACGCGGATGTTTTCATACGGGCTTACGACGCCACGACCCTCACACTCCTCGCGATGGAAAACCAAAGGCTCGCAGAAAACAGCCCGACGCCAAAATACCCCGCCGTCGGCGACATCGTCACCCTCCGGGGAAATCTGAGGGTCAGGGCCTCGGGTGAATTCATCGGAGAATTCAGGATGCTGATCCTGCAGTACCCTGAGGGGGTGCTTGAGATAAACAGGCCGGCCGCCACCACCGTCACCATCAAACAGGTGGTAGACAACATGGACAATTTTTCGCTCTACCAAAGGTTGCAAGTTGAAGGAAAAATAATTTCAACATCGGACCTCGGCTGGGCCAGGGTATACAATCTTTACGACATGAACTCCGGGGCCGAGATGAGCTTGATGCTTTCAAATGTCCTGAACTACTTCGGGACGCCCGTCCAGCTTAACATTGGGGACCTGATTCGTGTCAAAGGCGCAATCCAGTCCTACTACGGGGCGCCCCAGCTCTGGGTGGCGTCATGGGATGATTTGGCGGTGATAGGATGACGGAGCACGACCACAAGACCTGCCCGGCCTGCGACAAGCCAACGGGCGGCTATGTCCCTTGCCCGCACTGTGGTGCCGACCCGCGCTTCCGGGTCACCCTAAAGTTCGCGATGTGGCTCTGCATAGCGGCGCTTGCGCTTGCCGCCGTATTTATTTACATGAGCGTTGCCACATCTGAAATTGCACCCACGCCTGTGTCAACCATCGACACTTGGATGGACTATTCCTACGTGGTCATTCAGGGAGTTGTCAGCTCGGGGCCGCAGTACAGCGAGACCTCGATGACATTCACAGTCTACGACGGGAGCGCCTTGGAAGAGAAAGACGCCACGATAACAGTGGAGGTCTACGACCCGGCATTCCACAGGCTGCTCGCTGACAACAAGGTGCCTTCGGTGGGTGACAACGTCCGAATATTCGGGCAGCTCCGCGCGCCAGCCTCAGGTGACAGGCAGATCAACCCGTCCAACGCCGACGAAATAACGCTTACAAAGGCCCAGGTTTCTCAAACCACAGTTCCCCAGATATTGAACACATTCGGCACGAGCCAGTCGCTACTTTACAATAGGCTGACCGTGACCGGCAGCATCAAGGGCCTCAGGCCGCTGAGCTCCGCAAAGATATACACTCTGGAGGACAATGGCAGGGAGATCGAGGTTTACGTCCACAATGGCCTGGGCACTTATGTTGAAAAAAGTCAGCTGAACTTGAAAGTCCTTGACATGGTGAGGATCACTGCGGGCCTTTCCCACTACAGCGGGACCCCTCAGTTTTCAATTGCCGACTTTGATGAAGTCCAAGTGACCGGCTCCGATAACCTGAGCAGTACTGCGCTGGAGAACATCGACAACGGCCTGGTTGACAAGTACGTGAGGACGGGCGGGAAAGTGGTTTTCGTTGAAATGGTCGGCACAGGCTCCGACCTTGAAGTTTCTGAAAGGATAATTTGGCTTGAAAACAGCGCGATTAGAATCTCCGTGAACGAGGATCTATTCCAGATACTGCCGGCTGAAACAAAGAACATGGTCTCAAGAGGGGCCCAGCTTGAGCTGATTGGCAAGGTGAAAAGGTACGGGTCCGGGCTCAGGATAGAATGGGTCGGCCCGCAAACGCCGACAATTTCACAGGGACAATATGAGCCGGCGCCGGTGGACAACTTTGCGAATATCACCTCCGCGGCTGCCGACAACCTTGTGACGGTGGCCGGCGCCGTCCAAAGCACCAGCTTGATAATAAAGGGCTACCTGCCGGACGACATCTTCCTCAATGTCTACGACAACTTCGGAAACACCACGAAGGTGTACCTCCCGAACTTCATGTACGAGAGGATGCAAAGTCCGCCAAGAACTGGAGAAAATGTCAAAGTGGTCGGGAAAGTGATGACCGTCTCGGGCGCCGTGGCTGTCCAGCCAGGGGTGCTGGGGGATGTCCAGAAGGTGAGTTGAGATGTATACTCTGATTTACCCCATCTACGGCCTGATCGGCGTCCTCATCGGGACAATGCTTTCGATCCTCCCAGGCCTCCATGTGCTCAACTTTGCGGGGATAGGGATTTTTATTTACCTAGCTATCCCGATGGACCCGCTCGGGCTTGCTCTTGTTTTTGCGGGGATGCTCGTCGCGTACTCAATAGTCGGCACGATAACATCGACTTTCATGGGGGCGCCAGATGACAGCACTGTCTACATGACCTTCCCAAACCAGAAGTACCTGATGTACGGCAGAGGCTACGAGGCTTCTGTCATTTCAGGGCTGGGCTCGCTCGGGGCGGCATTCATGCTTCTTGCTCTCGCGCCAATCGCCAGCACAATTTTCCCGATCTTCCGCAAGATCACGACCCCCCACATGACATGGATACTGTTCGGCGTGGCCATCTACCTGCTGCAGTCTGAATGGCCGAAGGACTGGGGCAGCAGGGCGAAGACAAGGCTTGGAAGACTGAAGGACGGGTGGGCGAGCCTGAGCGCCGGCTGGCTGGTGTTCTTCCTCTCCATGATGCTGGGGTTCATAATCCTGAACACCCCGATAGTCGCGCCCGACAAGGCATTCCAGAACATCATGCCGGTGTTCGTAGGGTTCTTCGCCGTCCCGTGGGTCCTCACCAACTTGATCTCAAAGGCCAGCATCCCCCCACAGACCGCCAAAAATGAATTCTATGTTAAAAAGATGGACCTGGTGAGGGGGACGTCCGCCGGCTTCATGGGTGGGATGTTCGCGGCTTACGAACCTATCATAACGGCCGGCACGGGCGGGATACTGGCCGGGCACGCCACCAGCACCCAAGGGGACATCCAGTTCATGGTCTCCGGAAGCGCGGGGAGGTTCGCTTACTATGTCGGATCGTTTTTCCTGCTGTGGGTACCTTTGCTCCACCTGACCAGGAAGGGGATGGCGCTGGTCACAGGGCTAGTCTTCCAGCCAAGGAGCGACTCGGAGTTCTGGCTTTTCATGGCCACGCTGGCGATCACCATAGTGGTCTCGTTCCTGATCCTGCTCTTCGTCTCGAAGTACCTTGCGAGGCTTGTCTCCGGGTACAGCTTCACGAAAATTTCCATCATTGTGCTGATAATAATCCTGTCGATGGTATTCCTGTTCTCCGGCCTCGAGGGGCTTGTGATAATGTCGATATGTACGGGGCTGGGGCTGACGGCGCCGATGTTCAGGACCAGGCGGCTGAACATGCTGATGGGGTTCTTCTTCCCGATTTTTCTAAACATGGCCGGGATGAGGGCTGACGTCCTGAAGGTCTTGGGGGTGTGGTGATGAGAGGGTTGACTCACTT
>JBFLWG010000010.1:0-26713 GCA_040757795.1 Hadarchaeota archaeon (SeqCode)
CACCAGCTCTCCGCTGGCCTTTCTTAGCTCACAGACGACTGTCCCCTTCCCCCTTTCGATGACCCGCTTCACAACATACTCCGTCTCGTCTGGGGTGAGGAAGCCGACCTCCACCTCTGCCCGATCCATCTTGTTTGGCCGCGACATTATCAAATCTTCTAGCTTTATCCTGCGGGTTTTCACGTTTGGCAGGGTGCCGAAGATGGCGTAGGTTATTCCGTCAAGAACAGCACTTTTTCCTGCCCCCATTATTCCCACAAGAACATTCGTGCCGTCCCCGAAGCTCAGCTCTGTCTCATCGTGTGACTTCCAATTATTCAGTTTCAGGTGGGTTATCATTTGCCCCCAACCTCCGCGCTCGTCTGGCCCTCCACGAGCCGCTCTATTCTTTCGAGAGCCTCGTCCACCCTGTCGTCCAGCAGCAGCTCGTAGAGCTCCCTGACATCGAGTATTTTCACATGCTCGGCATCTTTCAGAAAATCCTCAAGAAGCGACATCGCCTGCTCGTCTATCGACATCTTCTTCTCCCTGAACTCGCGCAGGGCCTCCAGCTTCTCCTCAAAGCCGGAAACAGCTAGATCCCTTTTGGAAATCGCGAGCAGGACTCTGTCCGAGAACTCCTGAATAATCGAGTGTTCGTCTATGTCGGCGCGCGAGGCCTCCTTTGCCAGCGTCCCTTTCAGCCTCAATCTTACGAGCGGCAACTTCCTTGGATTTTTCCTGAACCTTTTCAGCAGCTCCTCCACCTTCGCCCTGACGGCTTTATTGAGGTCCGGGATACTTGTCTCGCTGAACCTCATCTCCTCGTAGAAGAAGTCTCTTGGAGTTTCCAACTCTACGAACCAGAACTTCACACCGTCTCCCCACTCCACCATGTAGAACCCCTTTGGGATTTGTGATTCCTGAAGGAGCAGCTGGGTCCTCTCTGTGCTGCCAGGTATCAAAAAGGGCTTGCCGTGGGCCGAGCTTTCCACCTTGTAGTGGATGTGGCCACAGATGTAAAGGTCAAAACCCGGAGGGAGGTCCGGCAAATCCAGCATGGATGACTCCTCATCTGAATAAACAAACTGGCCGACAGACTGGTGAAGGGCAAAGATGTTGAATGCACCTTCGGCCGGCTTTGGCCCCCATGTCTTCAAGACGGCGCGAGCATGCTGCTCCGAAACATTGCTCATCCCGTGGACGGCCAGCTTGCCCTTTGGTGTGTCAAAAATCACGGTGTTGTTGTGGAGGTGTATGAGAAGCCCGGCGGATTCCAACGCCTCAACTGGGTTGGTGAAGCCGCGCGTCCGGCGCTCGTGGTTCCCGTGGAGGGCGACGACGGGGATTCCACGCAGGGCCGCTGGCGAAATTTCATCTTGAGGCTTATCAATCGTCCTGTTAAGCTTCAGCTTTCCGTCACTGCTGAGGGAAGGGATGGAAAAAATGTTCAAGGCATTGGCCCAGATTTCCGGCTGACGCGGAATCCTCTCGTCGAAAACATCTCCAAGCACCAGTATCAGCTGGGCGCCCTGCTCTATCGCCTTTTCAATTGCCTCCTTCGCCTGCTCGAACGAGTCATTCTTACGGGGCGTACCCCACTTTGCCCCAAGGTGAAAGTCACCGATGACTGCCAGCCTCAGATTACCACCATCTCCTGTTGACCGCCCGCATATAATTGCGCTGCGTTTATTGCGCCTTCGTTCAAACCTATTAAAATCATGAGGACAAGTTTCTCCGATGTCAGAGCTCTGGGTTGAAAAATACGGGCCGAAGAAGCTGGCCGATGTGGTGGGACAGCCGGTGGCTATCCATCAGATGCGAGAGTGGGCGAACGGCTGGCTCAGGAGAAAACCAAGCAAGAAAGCTATTTTGTTATACGGCGGCACGGGTACCGGGAAAAGCGCGGCCGCATCGGCACTCGCCCAAGAGTTCGGCTGGGACATTTTGGAAATGAACGCCAGCGACGAACGAACGCTGAACCAGATAAAGAGGGTCGCTGGCGCCGCAGCGATATCCTGGACATTGGTCGGCGGAGCTGGAGGGATGAGGCTTGTTGTGCTGGACGAGGCTGACAACGTCCACGGCACAGCCGACAGGGGCGGCTACAAGGCAATCAAAGAAGTGATTGAGGAAGCGAGGAACCCAATCATCCTCATAGCTAACGACCAGTACTCCATCCCATGGGACATCAGGGCTTCATGCCTTGCCGTGGGCTTCAGGCGTCTGAACAAGGATGTTGTGATGAGGGAACTTCTCAGGGTGGCAAAGGCAGAGGGCATCTCCCTTGACGTTGGTGCAGCTGACAAAATCGCCGAAACAAGCGAAGGAGACCTCCGCTCGGCAATCCAGGACCTCCAAGTACTATCTGCTGGAAGAAAGGCTCTGAAGGTTGATGACGTTCTGAGGTATTCCCGAGACAGGAAAAAAAACATTTTCGACTTGATCAAGGGGATACTCTCGGCCAGGAGCGCGGCTGAGATCAGGGAGCTGTCGTGGGCGGTCGACATGCCTCCGGAAGATATCTTGGCGTGGGTTGAGGAAAACATTCCCAAGATGGTTGCCGACCCGGAGGCGCGTGCAAGGGTTTGTGATGCAATTTCAAGGGCGGACATCTTCTTGAGCCGAGCGAAGAGGAAGCAGGCTTACGGCCTTTGGGGCTATGCTAGCGACATCATGACGGCGGGCGTCAGCCTAAACAGGGGGGAAATGATCAACTGGGACAAGTTCCAGCCGCCCAGCCATATCAGGCGCTTCGCACACACACGAGGATTGAGAGCGATTAGAGACTCTGCCGCCGGGAAGGTGGCACGCCGCTGCCACACCTCTGCAAGGGTCGCGAGAAGGGACGTGCTACCCTACCTGAGCGTTGTCTTAAAACATGACAAAAAGGCCGAAACCATCTCTGCGGAGCTTGAACTGAGCGAGGAGGAGCTTGCTTTCCTCACGTCGACGGTGTGAGCTTGAGAATTTCTGAGAGGTTACAGCTCGGGAGGCTGGCCACGCCGCTTCCGGACCGCGAGCGGCCGATCTACAGGTGGTTCCAGCTCAAGGAGTCATTCTCGAGCGGCTTGGTGAGGCTGCTTTCGGAAACCTGGGGCCTCGGTGACGGTGACCTCGTGCTCGACCCCTTCTGCGGCTCGGGGACCACCCTGCTCGCATGCAGGGAGCTGGGCTTGGACTGCAAAGGCTTCGACGTCCATCCCCTGTTTCTTCTTGCTTCCAGAGTAAAGATTCGGGACTATGATGTTGAGGGGCTGAAAGCTGAAGTTGCGGAAATCCTTGGGAGTGAATTCAAAGAAGAAGTACCGGCGCCCTCTTTTGTTGCCAGATTTTTTCCGCAGCGGGTTCTTTCCGAACTGGTGTTTTTCAGGGAAAGGGTGCTTGAGGTCAAAGATGAAAAGACAAGGGAGTTTTTGATGCTCGGGCTGCTGAACGCGGCGATGGACAGCAGCCTTGCCAGCAAGGACGGCGCGGCGATAAAGATAACAAAGAAGCCGGTGCCGCCGCTCAGGGAGGCGTTCGAGCGTAGGCTTCTCGGGATGTGCCGGGACATCGAGCAGGCGGCGCTGAAGGGCTCGAAAGTTGAAATCGAACTTTGCGACGCGAGGGAGCTTGATGCCGGGGGCGCCACCGCAGTGATAACATCCCCGCCTTACCTGGCGAAACAGGAGTACCTCCACGCTTACAGGATAGAGAACTGGATTGCCGGACTGGAAAGTCCGCAACCTGATGAACTTGTGGGGGGTGCCGGGCTTGAGGGAATTTCCCCTGAGAAGTATTTTGACGACATGCGCGCGGTGATTGATCGCCTGCACAAGACCTGCAGCGCCGGGGCAAAGGTCTGTCTTGTCGTCTCCGACGGTTGCTTCCCTGACGGGCCTGTGGAAGTCTGCCTGCGGCTGAGTGAGATGGCCGAGGAGGCCGGCTTCAAAGCAAAGCAGGTCGTGGTGGTGAACAAGCGCCAGTGCACGACCCCTTCCAGGAGAAAGCGGGGGTTTACAAAAGAGGCGCTGCTGATTTGGGAGAAGTAGCGGACGCTTGGTTTGAGTTTAGGTGCGGGGGGAGAGATTCGAACTCTCGGAAGCCCTTCGGCTACAGGATTTCTTAGCTTAGCCCTTAAGTCCTGCCCTTTTGACCAAGCTTAGGTACCCCCGCAATATTGAGTTTCATTATGTAGATAAATCACTTCACGCGGCCCTTTCGGTAGACCGCGCGGTACTTCTTCCGCCTCAGTTTTTTCTCAAGTTTCCGCTCGAGCTCGTCTTCCATATTTTTTGGCATTTGATCACTTGGTGCTCCGGGCGGGATTCGAACCCGCGGCGTAGGCTTTCCCCCGGAAAATGTCGAGAGGCCTACATGTTTGACCGGGCTACACCACCGGAGCACCAGAGCTATTCACTTTCCATGCCTTTATTTATTTTCAACGGCTGGCGAACACGATAATTATTTAGAGTCGCCAGCTCAGCAGGAATTGCGTGGAACCTATGCCTGCTAATGAAGACCCCGTGCTCGACGCGATAGAGCGGGTGAGCAAGAGCGTCGTGAACGTCAACACCCTCCGGCATCTCCACGACATATTCTACAGGCCGGTCCCTGTACAAGGGATGGGCTCCGGAATCATCGCGAGCGCGGACGGCTACATCATAACTAACAACCACGTCATCAGGGGTGCCGAGAGGGTCGGGATCGCGCTCGCGGACGGGCGAGTGGTGGAGGGCAAGCTAGTAGGCTCCTGCCCCAGCGTGGATGTCGCAGTTGTCAAAATAAACCAGAAAGCCCTCCAGGCGGTTGAATTCGGGGACTCTGACAAGCTCCGGGTGGGACAGCGTATTTTCGCCATAGGCAATCCGTTCGGCCTGTCCGGCGGGCCCACCGTCACCATGGGAGTGATAGGGGCGCTTGGGCGCACGATAAGGGCGGCAGACGGGGCGCTGGAGGACCTGATACAGACTGATGCCGCCATAAACCCTGGCAACAGCGGCGGTCCCCTGATTGACGAAAGCGGGAGGGTGATAGCGATAAGCACGGCGATAGTCCCGTTCGCCCAAGGGATAGGGTTCGCCGTCCCCATAAACATGGTTTTTCGCTGCTATGGCGACATCACCAAATACGGGCGGCCGATGATCCCGTGGTTTGGGATAAATGGAATAAGCCTGAACGAAACGATAAGCAAGCACTACAAGATACCTGTGAACAAAGGGGTGCTGATTGTGGGAGTAATCGAGGACAGCCCGGCCGAGCGGGCAGGGATTTCCGCGGGAGATGTCATTCTTGAATTCAACGGCAGACCAGTGAGCACGATAGAGGAGCTGCGGAAGAAGATAAAGGCGAGCAAGGCCGGCGAAAAGGCGAAGTTCACGGTGCTTCAGAAGGGGCGTAAAAAGGAAATCGTGGCTGTATTATCAGAGATACCGTAGGTTTGAGATTTGTGGCGGGCCCGGGGGGATTTGAACCCCCGATGTGCAGCTTAGGACGCTGCCGCCCTATCCAGGCTGGGCCACGGGCCCCACTTTAATTCGCCCTCCGCTTTAATGGATTTTCTGATTTCCTTCCCCCCGAAAGTTATTTAAAAGCCCCGCTGGGATTCTTTTAGAGGTGATTAAGGTGGGAACCACTAGAGCGCTCGGTGCAGTGTTGCTGGTAGTGTGTTTGGTAGTGCTAGTGGCGCACATCTACTTCGGATACTTGACACCCCGCGAGCTCCTGCCTCTTGCATTCGCGTTGCCGGTCACCTTGGGAGTTTTGGTGGTCACTGCCCTAGGAATGTGGCTGGGCTGGATAATGGCCACGACCAAGGAGTACACGCCTCCGGCTACAGGCGAAGCCAAGAAGGAAGAGAAAAAGGAAGCTTAACCAACTCTCTTAAAGCCTGAAAACTTAGAACTTTGGGTGGCCAATTGAACTACGGCAGATGGGTAGTGGTACTGCTAGTGGCTGTGTCGATGGGCATATCGGCATCCATACTCCTCATCCCGGGGGAGAAGTACCAGATACTCACAACTTCGGACAGCGGCTGGATATATGACATAGCCGTGAGGATAGAAAACACGAACGCCTTAGCAGACAAAATCTCACTTTCCCACGCGCCTTACGGGCTTGATGTTGAAACTTACCAGCTCCAGTCCCTCGGCGCCGTTGTACTATACAGGTCTGCCCACGCCGTCAACCCTAGCACAACCCTTCTTGACATCTCGAAGTACTGGGGACCGATGATATTCGCCATCTCGATCATCCCTGTATTTTTGGCCGCGAGGGAGATTGGCGGAAACACGGCTGGGTGTGCGGCCGCCTTTTTGATGGCGACAATGACTGGAACCATATACTGGCACAAGGTTGGGTCCTTTGACAGGGAGCCGACCCAGACCCTGTTCATAGCGCTGACGCTTTACTTCATGTTAAAACTTTTCAAGGCCTCCAAGAAAGACGTGTGGAAATTCTCCATCCTCACGGGAATGTCAGCCGGCCTCTTCGGAATGACGTGGGGTGGATGGCTCTTCATCATGGCGCCGGTAATCGGAGGTTTGCTGTTCATTCTGTTTCATGAGTTTGTTGGCCATCTTGTGCACAGGAAGTTTGACATCTTCGCCGCGATTTCTTACGCGATCAAGACCCACTTGAGGTTTATCTTGGGGGTGCTGGGCATGGCAGTGGTGGTGAGCGTTGCGCTCTGGGGGATGACCCGCCAAGAGCCAATCACTATGTGGTCGGGGTTCTTCCAGTTGATGCTGGGCTATGTCGGGATATCTTTCGGTGGGGGAGATGTGGGCAATATCACACCGCCTGCAACAGAGGCCCAAACCGCGGGGCCATTGAGCCAGACTCTGGATTTCTATGGTGGCGGTATTTTTGGAACCCTAACCCTTGCGCTCGTGTCTCTCACCGTGATCAAGTTTTTGTGGTCAAGGAAAAAATGGGAGCTTCTAATGGTGGTGTGGTTAATCATCCTACTCGCGATGGTTTGGCCAGGAAAAGGGCAAGCAAGATTTGACCGCATGTGGTGGCCTTTCTACGCTATGATGGCGGGCGTCGGCGTGGCCGTCGTAGTTTCGCTGATAAAAAAACTCTCCACCGAGTGGCATGCGGGGTGGCTGGAGCACCTTTACCATCCGCTGCTTTTGGTAATCGTGGCAGTCTTTGTTGGTAGTGCATTTCTAACAAACGCCAAAGCAGCCGCCGCAGTAACCACTCCGCCGACGCAATGGCACGGCTATCCACTGTATGACGGCTTTGTAGAAGCGTCCGGTTGGATTGCCGCCAATACCACGCCAAGCAATATATTCTCCATCCAGTGGTCGTTCGGACACTTTTTCACGGGGCTCAACCAGCGTCCAACTATCGTCGACGGTTCTGAATCTACAATGAGGGAGGGGACTTGGGAAAACCTGACTGGAGTGCCAAAACCTCCAGATTACATTTACTTTGTTGATGGCAACCAGGCAAAGAGGTACGGGCTTGAGGCTTTCACACCATATGGCAAACCTTACTTCATAAACGGCAGAAGGGTGGATGTTCAGAGATTTCCAGTTATCGGCAAAGACGAACTTAAGTGGTACCTCAAAACATACAGGGACAACTACGGGGTGAAAATTGACTATCTGGTCTTCACCTATGATGAGTTCGCGCAATCAGCAAACTACCCTGCAAACATACTGCTTGGAAAGGCAAGGATCGCCAGTTTGACGCAGGCACCCACGTCAGACAACACCAGATTAATCTTCAACTTTGGCGAAAACAGGGGCACGGTGGTTTTGGACTCTGCAACGCAAAGCGTCTACCTGCAGGTCGGAAGCAGCCAGTTGACCATGGACGGATACGGAATAATGGGCGTGTCCGGCACCCAAATCAGCGACTACCGTGGATTTGTCCCCCCAACAACTATTGCACAGATTAACGAAACTCTCGTGATGTTCGTGGATTCCTCAAACCCGCAAACCATAGTTGGGGCTTGGCTTGTGAGCGGTGCTTCCAGCGAAATTGCCCAGACGCCTGTGTCCTCTCTAGCCTGGCAGCAGAACCTTGCTGGAGTGGACTACCTGGAGACTGCATTCACAAGTTCAGACACCATGGTGAAACTGTTGAGAGTTGACCACTCAAAAGTCGTTTGAGGGAAAATATGAGACGCCCGCGCGGAACCAAGGACCTCTTCGGCCGGGAGCTGTCGGCCGTGAAATTCGTGCTGGGAAAAATCGCAGAAACGTGCCGTAGCTATGGGTACCAGGAAGTTGAGACTCCTATTTTTGAACACCTCGAGCTTTTCACGAAGAAGAGCGGCGCAAATGTTATGAAGCAGATTTACTCTTTCAAGGACAAAAGCGGCAGGGAACTGGCGCTCAGGCCGGAGCTGACGGCCCCTGCGGTGAGGATGTACATAGAAAGTATGAGGTCGGCCCCAAAGCCTGTGAAGATTTGGTATTCCGGCAGCTGCTTCAGGTACGAGGAGCCGCAGGCGCAGAGGTGGAGGCAGTTCATCCAAGCGGGAGTCGAAGTTTTGGGCTCCGCCAGGCCCGAGGCGGACGCCGAGGTCGTGGCTCTGGCGAACGACGTGATGAACGCTGTTGGGCTGAAAAACGCCAAAATAAAAATCGGGAACGTCCGGTTGCTCAGGGATTTACTCAGCCAGGCTGGAGTCACCGGAGAAGCACAGGACCCCATCCTGCGGGCTGTTGACTCCAAGGACGAACAAAGAATCTCGGAAGAGTTGGCGCGAGCCAAGGTCACAAAAGATTTTGAAAAAGCGCTGCGGGAATTGATCTCTCTGAAGGGCGGCGCAGATGTGATGAAGAAAGCAGAAAAACTTCTGGAAGACGTACCGGCCGGGGCCAAAGCACTGGAAAGCCTTCGCAAAATAACTGATTTGCTCGGGACGCTCGGTGTGGATGACTTCAGCGTGGATTTTGGGATCGCTCGCGGCCTCGAGTACTACACTGACTTTGTTTTCGAGATCTATGCTGATGGCGTCCAGGTCGCTGGAGGCGGGCGCTATGACGAGCTGGTCAAGCTGCTCGGAGGAGAGCCGACCCATGCTAGCGGGGTGGGCTTTGGTGTGGACAGGATAGCCAACGCACTTTTGTCGATAGGATGGGCCAAACACAGCGGGTCGCCCGACTGCGTGGTGACATTCACAGAGGAGAAGGTGCTGCCAAATGCCCTGGAGTTGGCATCAAAGCTGAGGAGGCAGGGCTTCAGCGTCCAGCTGGACCTCATGAACAGGAAGCTCAGAAAGGCCTTGGAATACGCGGACTCTCTGGGTGCCGAGAAGGTTGTGATAGTCGGGGCAGAGGAGCTTCTCAAGGGAGAAGTTGTGCTCAAGAACATGAGGACCGGGGATCAGGTGTCTTTGCCGAAGGACGAGGTTGCTGAAAAGCTAAAACTTCTGCCCTAATTTCTCAAAGAATTTTTTCATTTCCAGCGAGTCTTGCTCCAGCAATGGCGACTCGGAAATCAAGGTTATGTCTATCTTCCTTTTCACGATCTCCTTTGCCAGAGGAAGGAACGGCGGCTCGTTGAACCTCATAGGGAGGTGCCTCCGCTCGTTGCCCTGTCCCGGCACTTTCGCCGGCGTCCACTCCATGCTGGTGAAATGGGAGTGCAGGTGCTTCAGGTTGAGGGGCTTGAGCTTTTCGAAAATTTCCGGGTAGTTTATGCGCCCGGCCGCTCTCGCCCACAGGTGGGAGAAGTCGATGACTGGTACGCACCCAGGCACCTGCTTTGAGAGCTCGACAAGCTCTTCCAGAGTGCCGAAAGCGCTGACCTTCCCGGTCGTCTCGTGCCCGAGCGCCACTCCCTTTATTCCCATAGACTTCATCATTTCGAGCATATCCAGGTCGGCGGCCTTCACGGCTTCAAAAGCTGTTTCTGGTGCCAAGGTGCCGTAAAATCCCGGGTGAAAAACTGCGACATGCGCACCCATGTGGTGGGCCCGCTCCACCGAGTCTAAAATCCTCTTTTTGGACGCCTCAAGCTTAGGCTTCTCCTGGCTGCACAAGTTGATGTAGTAAGGACAGTGGACGGAGAGGTCTATCTTGAGCTCCTTCGCAAGCTTCCCCACTTCTTTCGCCGTCTCATTGCTCATGGCCACCCCCCGGACGAACTCTATCTCCATGGCGTTCAGCCCCAGCTCGGCCACCCGCCTCAGGCCGCCGAGGCTGCCTTGGTCTTTGCTTGAGAGGGGGATTCCTGCTGGGCCCAGGTAAATCATCCAATCAAAACCCTTATGGCGGGGGCCAAAATATCTCTTGTGTTGGAGGGGTTGAAGTGCTGAGCAGCATCCGGGACAGGGTCGGCAGCATTACAAAGCCGATAGCCGAGGCGGTTGCCAAGACCGGTGTCACCCCCAATGTTCTGACTCTAATCGGGCTCCCTGTCGGGGTTCTGGCGGCGTTCTTCTTTGCCAAGGGCGAGCAGTTCCTGGCCGGCTTTGTGCTTCTCGTGGCCGGATTTTTTGACATAATAGATGGCGCGGTGGCCCGGGTGCTGAAGAGAGAAACTGCATTCGGAGGGGTGCTGGACTCCGCCGTAGACAGGTATGTGGACTTTTTGCTCTTTGCTGGAATAATCTACGCGCTCATGTTGGGCAGAATCCAAGATGTGGGCTTCATGCCTGGTTGGGGGTGGGCGTGGGGGCTGCTTGCCATCGCCGGCAGCTTCATGGTCAGCTACATCAGGGCCAGGGCGGAGGCTGCAGGTACCGGGAAGCTCGATGTCGGGATAGCCGAAAGGGCGGAGAGGCTCATCATACTGGCGGTGGGGGCGCTGCTGGGCTACACTCAATATTCAGTTGTACTGATAGTGGTTCTGACTCACATAACAGTGATCCAGAGAATGTGGGCGTCCTGGAGGCGCCTCAGTCAGAAAGCTGGGAACAAAGCCACTTGAGGTACTTCACGCCCTCCTGCAGCAACTCGTTTCCTTTCTTGGTCAGCTTGTAGTATTTCCTCGCCGGCCGACCGCGTTGCTCCTTCCATTCATAATTAACGAAGCCGCCTTTCTGCAGGCGGTGGAGGACTATGTATGACGTGACGGTGGGCGGCTTCCAGCCGAACCTCTTCTGAACCTCCTGCTTCAGCTCATATGCGTACCTTGGGCGCTCCTTGAGCAGCTTCAGGAAGTAGGGCCAGAGCAGCTCTGTCGCCGTTTTCTTCTTCATCCTTGCTATCGCCAAGAAAACCCAATTCTACCTTAACCGCAACCCTTATATATTTAATTATTTGAATATATTTCAAATTCCATAATAGCTCGGAGAATGAAAATATGACCGTGAAAGTCGCGATAGTCGGGGTCGGGAACTGCGCCTCTTCGCTCGTCCAGGGGATTGAATACTACAAGAACGCGCGGGAGGACGAGTTCGTGCCGGGGCTAATGCACGTGAATTTCGGCGGCTATCACATCAGGGACGTGAAGTTCGTCGCCGCCTTCGACATTGATGCCAACAAGGTCGGGAAGGACATCTCGGAGGCGATTTTCACCCCGCCCAACTGCACGAAAAAATTTAGCGACGTGCCGAAAATCGGCGTCGAGGTGATGAAGGGCGAGGTGCGCGACGGCCTAGGGAAATACCTAAAGCCGGTGATACCCGTGGACCCGACCCAGAAATCCGTCAACGTCGCGGAGGCCCTGGAGGATGCCGAGGTGGACGTCCTGATAAGCTACCTGCCTGTTGGAAGCTACGAGGCGACGCGCTTCTACGCGGAGCAGGCGATCAAGGCCGGCTGTGGTTACATCAACTGCATCCCCGAGTTCATCGTCTCCGGGAAGGAGTGGGGCAAGAAATTCGCGGATGCCGGGTTGCCCTGCGCGGGCGACGACATAAAGTCGCAGGTCGGGGCGACGATACTTCACAGGACTCTCGCGAAGCTTCTAATCGACCGCGGCGTTAAGCTGGAGGAAAGCTATCAGCTGAACATCGGCGGCAACACGGACTTCCTTAACATGGTCGAGGAGGAGCGCCTGACATCCAAACGCATAAGCAAGACCGAGGCGGTGTCGAGCCAAGTGCCTTACGAGGTGCCGCTGAGGATTGGACCAAGCGACTACGTTTCATTCCTCAACGACAACAAGGTCTGCTACATCTTCATGCGCGGGCGCAAGTTCGGCGACATCCCGCTGACGATAGACGTAAAACTTTCCGTGGAGGACTCGCCGAACTCGGCGGGCGTTGTCATCGACGCCATCAGGGCCGTGAAGATCGCGCTCGACAGGGGGACGGGCGGGCCTCTTATCGGGGTATCTTCGTACTTCTTCAAGCATCCGCCGGTCCAGTTCTCGGACGTGGAGGCGAGGCAGGCGGTCGAGGACTTCATCACGGGAAAGAGGGCGCGGTAAATGAAAATCACTAAGCCTGTCTTGTCCGTTTTGGGAATCTTGGCCACGGGCACCGCTGGCATTGCATTGATGGTGAAGCCCGAGGCGGCTGACATGAAAGTACAGACCGGCTGGGCACTTACGGCTGTTTCGTTGTGGCTGCTGGGGGTCGCGTGTCTTTGGCTGCTGAGGAGGAAAAAGTAGATGCCTTTTGATGTCGTGATTGTCGGCCACGTGACGGTTGACGTCAACATCCTACACGGCGGAGGCATAGTCGAAAACATGCTCGGGGGCGCGCCGACTTATAGCGGGCTGGCCCTCGTCGCATTGAGGAAAAGCGTTGGATTGGTCTCGAAGGTCGGGGCGGATTTTCTTGAAAAGTTCCCGCCCATATACGGCAAGCTGGGGCTGGACACAGAGGGGATAACGGTTGCCGGGAATTACACAACAACTTTTGAAAACACATACGATGAAAAGGGGAACAGGACCCAGGTCTGCAAGCACGTGGCGCCTAGGATTCAGCCTGACGACATCCCCGGAGACTATCTTGATGCCGGCGCTTTCTACGTGTCGCCGATAGCGGGTGAAGTGGGGCCCGAGCTCCTGAAATCCATAAAGAAAAGCTCAAACCTGGTCATGTTCGATCCCCAAGGGGTTCTGCGCGAAATCAAGGGCGACGGGCGAGTGTCTGTCAGACCCAAGGAGTTCGGGGATTACCTGAAGAACGTAGACATAGTGAAGCTGGGGCTTGACGAGGCAGGAATCCTCGGAGAAAATGTCGAGGCGGCGATGAGGAAGCTAAAGGAGGCCGGGCCGAAAGTCGTCATGGTAACCAAAGGCGGAAAGCCTTCGATGGTGCTGAGCGACGAGGGGCTGGCGAAGGTGAACCCTCTGAAGGTGGACGCGCGGGACATGACAGGCGCCGGGGACGTCTTTGGTGCCGCATTCCTTTCCAGCTACATGGAGACGAGAAAGGCGGTCGAGTCGGCAAAGTTTGCTGCAGCTACCGCAGGGCTGAAGATCAGATACCGCGGGCCGACAGGATTTCCCTCTGAAAGGGAAGTTCTGGAAGCCGCAAAAACTATTCTGGTTCAGTAAGTCCGAGCGACAAGCGCGATTACATTTGCTTTTTGTGAGCATCCGACGCAGTCGACTAGGGGTCTAGCACCGTCCAATTCTTCTCCCAGAAAATCTCCGCCAGTCTTTTCAGCAATATCTTTTCCGCAACTTTTCTGGCCGCACCAGGGGACCCTTATGATTCCGCCGACCCTATCGATTATCTCCTTCGCTTCTCCCAGATTGCTTACCTCGTTGATTGAACCTCTGAAGTTGTTCTGCGCCCGCTCACGCAGCTCTGCCATTATCTCCACCAACATCTGCCTCGTCCGCTCCCTGAGTTCCTTCCTGGAGACGACAACCCTCTTCCCTGTCGTTCTCGGCACAACTGTCACTTGATCCTTCGTTACTTCTTCAGGACCGACCTCCACCCTCAGCGGGACGCCCCTCCTCTCCCAGTAGTAGTATTTGTTGCCCGGTCGGAGGGCCCTGTCATCAAGATGCACCCTAAAGCCGGCCGCCGAGAGGTCTTCCTTCAGCGATTTTGTAAATTGTTCCACTTGAGCGACCTTCTCCTTGTAAGGGATTGGGACGATAACAACTTGGATTGGGGCAACATCTGGGGGCAGACAAAGACCAACATCATCACCGTGAACCATCACAACCGCTGCAATCGCCCTTTCCGAGATGCCGTAGCATGTTTGGTGAACGTGCTCGTGGCTCCCGTCATCCTTCTCGAACTCAATCCCGTAAACCTTCGAGAAGTTCTGGCCGAGGTTGTGGACGGTGCCTATCTGGAGTGTCCTGCCGTCGGGAGCAAGGGTGTCAAACGCTATCGAGTACTTTGCTCCGGCAAACGTATCCCATGGCGGGCGCTTGCTGACTGTGTAAGGAACACCCAGCTCATTGAAGAACTGCCTGTAAATTTTAACTGCCTCCTTCACTTGGGCCTCTGCCTCCTCCTCTGTGGCGTGGGCGGTATGGGCCTCCTTGAAGGTGGTGACCTCGCGCAATCTGACGAGCGGCTTTGTCATCTTCGTCTCGTAGCGGAAGATGTTTACGACTTGGTAGATCTTGACCGGAAGGTCGGCGTGAGACCTCACCCAGAGCGCGAACATTGGATACATCGATGTCTCGGATGTCGGACGAAGTGCCAACTTCACATCCAGGTCCTCATTACCCCCCTTGGTAACCCAGTAGACTTGGCCGCCGAAGCCCCTGATGTGCTCAGCCTCCTTCTCGAAGAGGGTCTCTGGGATGAGCAACGGGAACAGGACTTCCTGATGGCAGGTCTGCTCAAGTAACTGCTTGACGATTGAGAAGACAGAGTTGCGGAGCTTCAGCCCGTACGGCATCCAGACGTAAAGCCCCTTGACAGGGTACCTGGTTTCCATTATCCCTGCTTCCTGGACGATGTCGTTGAACCACTCGCTGAAGTTCTCCTTGACTCGGTCGCGCCTCACGTTTCCACCCGTGGATAATCTCCATCGCCGATTTAAGAGGTTACTGTGAGGGAAATATGAGAAACTCATGAAGCTTAAGCAGCTACTAACGTCCCCTTTGAAGATGAACAGGCGCGCGACAATTGTTCTAGTGGTGTTGCTCGTGATATTCTCTGGCGCGCTTTTCATCAGGCTTTCATCAACACTCGGCCAGTGGCTGCCCCTCGGAAGAGACGGCCCATATCACCTGTTTCATGTGAATTATCTCGCCGATCACTATCCTTCCGACCCATACCTAACAGGGACGCCTCCGCTTTTCTTCCACTTCGCGGCGGCGGCAGACGGCATATTCTCGGCTTTCGGCGCCTCCAGGATAACAGCATTTGACATCTCCACGGCGCTTGCTTCAGGCTTAGTTGTCCTAACTACTTTTCTTATGATGAGACGGCTGACCAAGAACGGCTACACGGCACTGGCGGCGGCTTTCTTCTCTGCTTTCCTCCCGGCCAGCCTCAGGATGATGGGCGAGCTCCAGAAAAATGCTTTGGGTGTATCGCTCGCGCCTCTGGCTGTTCTCTTTCTCTGGCGGGGTCTTGAAAACAATAAAAAGCTTGACTTGATCATAGCTGGCGTGGCGCTCGGAGTGGTGGGACTGAGCCACCAGCTGGCGTTTGGCGCGCTCATGGTGGCCTGCGTCACCTACCTTGGGGTCCTGCTGGCCTACCACAGACGCGTCCCATTGAAGGAACTAAAGGCGGCCGTGATTATTGCAATCCCTCTTGCGCTGGTTGCCGGATGGTTTTACTACGGGGCGTTGGCGACTGCAGGGGACCTTACTGCCAACACCATGCCACCAACATTCATTGCGCAGGGGCCCGGGGAACAGCCCCTTCCTCAGACTTTCCAAGAGTCGATTTACAAATTTTACGACGAGTACATGGGGAAGCCTCTGCTGGCGCTCGCGGTCGTTGGAGGGGGCGTCGCAGTCCACCGGCGGAAGAAGTCCGACCTCTTCCTGCTCGCGTGGGGGCTGAGTTCTCTAGTTATGGCGCAGCCTTGGGTTGACCAAGGCTACCAGTGGCGATTTGTAATTACCCTTGCTGCACCTGTCGCCTTGCTTGGGGCAGTGGGTCTGGTGGATGGAGTTGGTGCTTTCCTATGTAGGATTGGTGACTTGTGGAAAATGAACAAAAATCGTCGAAACAATGGGACAAGCGGGCTCAACTGGGTTGGGCGCGGAACATTCGTCCTCTTTGTCCTGATAATTTTTGCAAACCAGGCATACGTTTCGAACACTTACGCATGGACGGGACAGATGCTACAGCCCACGATATCCATGCAGGAGTACAACTCACTGACTAGCTTCCGCAGCCAGTTTGGGGCAGTTTACGTCTTTGGCAGCGGGGAAAGAATATTTCCATACTGGCCTGACGCGGTGGGACTGAAGGGCACAATCCAAGGTAGTTCTGTCTCAAGCCTTTCCAGTAAGCTGCAGGGGCCGGGAATCGGGGCGATGGACCTTGCAGTCGAATGGTACAGAAAAGAAAATGAAGTAGGCAAAATCTATGCGCTTGTGGACTCCAGGATGACAGCGCAGATTCTGGAGAACGGACAGCTTTTCAGGAAAGTCTTTGACAACTCAAGCCTGCGCGCCTATGGCTTGATCGAGAACTTCGTGCCGCCGGAGAACTACCAGTCGGCTGGTCAACAAGGCGTGCAGACTTTTTCTTTCGATGGGCCGCCACAACAGCAGCAGCCACCACAACAACCGCCCCAGGACGGCAATCCGCCGCAATACGGACAGCAGCCACAAAAACCCCAGTCGGCGGAGTCGCCCGCGCTGAAAGCCCTTATGCTGCCCGTCTACATGCTTCCTGGCGGATGGAGGTTCGCCATAGGAGTGCCGCTGACGGTCATGATATGGGTGCTGCTGCCTTGCTTGGCTTGCTTGGGCATGAAGAAAGCGCTGGCGGAAGAAAATGCGGCAAATGTGAAAAAGTTCATCGTCATAGGGGGGGTTGTTTTGCTCGTTATTGTTGTGTTCCTCCTTACACCAACATACTCACAACAAATGGGGCCCGCACCTTAGCGGCCTGACGTCAAAGAGCTGTAGCCACCTTTCCTGACGAGCACCATGTCCTCCCACCTGGCTCCTCCGACTCCCGGGACATATGCCCCGGGCTCGACAGTTATCACCATCCCTTCGCATAGGATGTCTTTTGAAATTGGCGCGAGGCTCGGCAGCTCGTGGACCTCCATCCCGACCCCGTGACCCATCCCGTGAGGGAAGAACTTGGCATAGCCTGCGCGCGCGATTACCTGCCTGGCGGCGCCGTCAACGTCGGCCGCTTTTGCGCTGGGCTTTACTTTCGAAAGAGCCGCCCTCTGGGCACGCTTCACGACGCTGAGGAGATTCAGCTGGCGGCGCGTCGGGGACAACGTGAAAGTCCTTGTCATGTCCGAGCAGTACCCTTCAAACATGGCACCCAGGTCCACAACCACAAGCTCGCCTTTCGCCAGCCTCTTCCGAGTGGCTTGGGCGTGGGGCAGCCATGAGTTCCTGCCGGAGGCGACTATGGTTGGAAAGGAAGTCCCCTCGGATCCGGCCTTTCGCATCTCGAACTCTGCTTCTGCCGCTATCTCAACCTCGGTGCGGCCGGGCTCGACAAGCTCCGCCGCCCTTTCCATTCCCCTCACAGCAATTTTTGCTGATTTTTTGATCAACGCAAGCTCATCCGCCGACTTTACCATCCTCAGCTCAAGCACCAGCCAAGGCAGCTCGCGGTATCCTGCCGGATGGAAGCTTCTGATTCTTCTCATGGAGTCCCGGCTTGCTCGGTCGTACCCAACTGAGCTGGCGCCCAACTCCTTCAGGCAGCCGGCGATGGCCTCGTTCATTCCCTGAAAGACCACCCGCTCGCCCTTCTGTAGGGGGGCCCTCCAGCTGGAGAACGCCCGGGCATCTCTAATCCAGCTCTGCCGTCTCGCCTGCTCAAGCTCTAGCCTACTGCAAAGCAGAATTGGTTCTCCTCGCAAGGGTATTATCACGGCCTTGCCAGCTGTCGACCCCGAGAAGTATCGCATGTTGTGGATGGCAATGAAGGCGTCGATGCCAAGCAGCTCCATCTTCTCCCTGAACTTTCTGATTCTGTCTTTCAACCTTACACCATGTGACCTCACGCCTGAAAGGTAAAAGCGTATAATCAACCACTTGGAAATCCCACTGATGGAAAGGAAGCTTGAGCTGCGCCGCCTTTACGATGAGACGGCTGGGATCTATGACAGGCGTTACGCCGAGATACAGAGGGAAAAGTACGAGACGCTTCTCAGACACTTGCCGGAAAAACTTGGCCGCGCCCTAGACCTCGGCTGCGGGACCGGGCTGCTGATTGGGGCGCTGAGGAAACGGGCGGAGCTTGTGATTGGAGTAGACTCCTCCGAGAAGATGCTCTTGGCTGCGAAAGCGCGCGGCTGTGACGTCGTCCTCGCTGACGCCGACCGCCTTCCGTTCCGAGACGGTACATTTGATTGCGTGGCTTCGGTCACTCTCCTCCAGAACATGCCTGAGCCGGCGAGAACCGTTGAAGAGGTCGCGAGGGTCCTTAGGCCGGGAGGTATCGCGGCTTTGACATCGCTTGGGCGCATGCAATCGGCTGATGACATCAGGGGCTGGGTCGCGCGGGTGGGTTTGAAGGTGGAGGCCTGCGGCGAAATCCACAACAGCGAGGATGTTTTCTGCGTCGCTCGCAGGTGATGCCTGATTTTGAAGCAAAAACATGCACGGAGGTTCAATTAATTCAAGAGAGCGCCTTCAGCAGCGCCCGCGCCTTGATTAGCGTCTCCTCATATTCCGACTCGGGCTCTGACCCCCATGTTATCCCTCCCCCCACCCAGAAGTTTACCATCCCTTGGGACGCCAGAAGCACCCTTATGGCGACGCTGAGGGTGAAGTCTCCATTGGGTTTGAAAAATCCAATCGCCCCGCAGTATGGTCCCCGGAAGTGCGGCTCAAGCTCGTCTATTATCTCCATCGCCCTTACCTTCGGCGCCCCTGTGACCGAGCCCGGCGGGAAAGTCGCCCCGATGATTTCTTCCAGAGTCGCGCCTTTTTCAAGCTTCCCTTCCACTTCCGAAACAAGCTGGTAAAGAGTGGAGTACCGCTCCGCCTCAAAGAGCCTGTTCACCCTGACGCTTCCGGCCTCGCACACCCGGCTCAAATCGTTCCTCATCAGGTCGACAATCATCAGGTTCTCCGCCCTTTCCTTCTCGCTTTTCAAAAGCTCCCCCCTGAGCTTCGCGTCCTCCCGCTTGTTCTTGCCACGTCTCCTCGTGCCCTTTATCGGCCTGGTCACGACGCTCCGGCCGATCCTGCGGAGGAAAAGTTCCATGGAGCCGCTAAGCAATTGGAACTCCCCGAAATTGAGGCAGCATGAGTAGGGCGTGGGCTGGGCGAGGTAGAGCTTCGAAAGGAATTGCTCGGGCTGGATTTTGAACGGCGCGTCGAATCGCTGGGAGAGGTTGACCTGGTAGATGTCGCCCTTTGCTATGTACTGGCGGGCCTTCTGGACCATCTGGGCAAACGCAGACTTTGTCATGTTGGGGCGGGGCGGGTGGCCGTGGCGCGCTCTCGTGGCAGCGGCAGACTCCATCCATCTTGCCAGATTCTCCCTACGAACGGCTTCCTTTTCAAAAAACATGAAGTTGGCAGCAGGCGGCTTCCACCCGTCCTTCATTCGGCCGGTCTTGAACCCTTTCAGGATCGACCAGAAGTACTCGTAGCTGATGTAGCCCAAGGCGAAGTAGCCTTGGCTGAGCTTTTCTTCAAGTATGGGCAGAGGGGAGACGTGGACCTTCACTAGTTTCTCCCCGGACCTCAGAACAGAGGCTCCCCCATGGAAGCTGAGTGTCATGCTTGGGCCTTCCATGAGAACCGCGGACTCCTCTTTGGTCCACCCGCCTCCGGAGTTCAGGAGGACCGCGCCCAACTTGGACGGTTCAGCTGGAGACATCACCAACAACAACCACTCGCCGGCATAAATCTGGTGCTCACCTTCTCAAAATGAAGATAACGACTGACAGGAGGGACAGAGCTAGCAAAAGCGGCGAGGTGACGAAGTAAAAGCCGTCGCTGCGGTAAATGTAGATGAGCCAAGACGGGACCCGCGAGAAATCAAAGTTTCTGCCGATGATTGGCAAGGCCACTAACGCCGCACCTATGAGGATGAAGGCTATGCCGAGCCAGGTCAGCTGCTCCATCTTGCCGCCCTATATTATCTCCGAGCTGTCAACATGCCCGCCACAGAATTTCCGGGCGTACCTGCTCAGGGAGTTTATAGCGGCCTCCATTCTGTCACGGCCCACTCCAGGGGCGTTCCATAGCGCGTAAAGCACGGACGATGCCTCGTGGCTTATCTTCGCGAACTTGGAGTCGCCTAGGGTGTATGCCGAAAGTATCTTCTGGTCGTCCCTCAGTATGACCTCTCCCGCCTTGGTGATCAGCTTCCTCCCGTCAATCAGCTCGATGGGCTCAGGCTTGTCCGCCAGTGTTGTTCTTGCCTCTCCCTTCATTTTCAGGATGTCATAGACTCCCGTCGAGATCCAGTGCTCCACTGTGGTCAGCAAGGAGACGTCGACTATGTTGTTTATGGTCGGGAACCTGTCGTCGAGGGCCCTTCTGAGGAGGAACTCCGGTGCTGGGCGGTAGCTTGATGGGTCTGCGCCAATCTGCTTGAAGAAGGATCTGTAGGCATTGGCCTCCGGGATTTCCAGGACGTTGACGGCCCCGTACTTGGCCTTCAGATCGCTGAAGACCTCTCGCTTCCTCTCGACAAGCGCTTCAACCGTCTGCTCCATCGTCACGCCGCTGACGCGAACGTAGCCGGCTATGAACTCGGGGTATTTTTCCCTCACCTTTGGGTCCAGCTTCATCCAAAACCTCCAAGCTTAATCTGTCAAAGTTCTTTTTAACCTTCTCCCCGAACTCTTGGAATGAGCAGATGAAAGCGCTTGAACTGAGTTTTTACGAGCGAAACCCGGCGATGGTGGCCCGGGAGCTTCTTGGGAAGGTTTTGGTGCATGGAGATCCGGAGGGAAGGACTTCTGGAAAAATAGTGGAGACGGAGGCCTACTTTGGGAAGTGGGACCCGGCGTCAAGGGCGTCAAAAAAGCAGACGAAGCTGAACGAGCTGATGTGGTGGCGCGGCGGGCTGGCTTTCGTCTACATGGTCCATGCGAACTGGATGTTCAACGTTACGGCCGACAAGGAGGAGGTGCCGGGGGCGGTCCTCATCCGGGCGCTTGAACCTCTAGACGGCATCAAGCTAATGAAGAAACGGAGAGGCGTTGGAAACATTCGGCTGCTGGCGTCCGGCCCCGGCAGGCTGACGCAGGCGATGGGGATAACATACGGGGACCACAAGACTGACTTGACAAAATCGCGCTCGCTTAATATTGTTGATGGCGTGCCTGAGAAATTTAAGATATCGCGCTCGCACAGGGTTGGCGTAAGCGCGGATTTGAAGAGGAAGCTTCGATTTTTCATTCAAGGAAATAGGTTCGTTTCGAGATAGAGTGCCGGCGTGCTGGCCGTAACCCTCCTTCTGTTCTAGGCGACATTCAGCTAAGCGGGCTACCACCCGCCTCAGGCAGGCGTTCGTAGGCGGAAATTTGCCCTTGCATCCCGCGCAGCGGCCGTTTCATCCCCTTTGACCCGACCTCAGCGTTCCCGCATCCTCGCACGCAGGCCGAGGGGTGTCGTTTCTGTTCCGCTGTTCCGGCCTCTCAGCCGGTCCCTTTCGGGGTTGCGGTCCTGCCAGATGGGAGGAGTTTCCTCAGGCTTTCGCCCGACGGTCGCCCACCAGCTCGCCGGCATGTAAACTTGGGCCATTTTAGGATAAGAAGGTTTGCGCTTTCAAACGTCTAACCCAACTTCCATGACGAATCATCAGCGCGCTTTGAACAAAACATAAGCCGTCAATATCGTGGACAGCAATATTGGGGCTTGGCCACCAAGGTATCCGTAAGGAACCATCGCCATGAAAATGATGCCTGCAACAATCGTCAAAAAGCCCGCGCCCCTTGCTAATTTTTCTACGCCGGTCTTTTCTTTAATTTTGTACAGTGAATAGCCGAACAGGACAAAAAACAAACCATTTATCTCAAGCCACACTATTCCGGCGATGCCCATGATATCTATGGGAGAAGCACCTGAAAACATCAGACTTACGCCTGAAACGACTCCGCCGTTTCTCCAAAGTATGACGCCTGTGATTATCCCAGCTATCACCACCAAAATCCCAAAAATTCCCACATTTTGGTTGAGTGGTGTTTTGTATTGTTTCCAAAGCCCGAACGAGCCTATTGAAAGTAGAGCCACACCAACAGCGTAACCTATGCTGGTTCCAAAGTCTATGTGAGTCCCAGCAAATGCATAGTCAATCGGGGATAACCAAAGCATTGCCACTGCAACGATCCCCGCTATAGCGCTCAGCATGCAGAATATCGCGCCTATGCCGCCAAATTTCACCATGTCGTTTGACATTGCCCTCGCTACTACCTAGCTCTTTCGAGCCTTTTATTTACTTCGTCCCAGTTCACGATGTTCCAGAAAGCCTCAACGAACTTGTCCCTCATGTTCTTGTGGTCTATGTAGTAGGCGTGTTCCCATACATCCAGCACCATAAGAACCGCGAACCCTGGGTAAACGTTGACGTTGTGTTTTTCTATCTGCATTATCTGCGGCCTTCCCGTCAAGCTGTCGACGGTAAGGGTGGCCCATCCAGAGCCCTCCACGCTCACGGCAGCCTGGGTGAACTCCTTCTTGAACCTTTCGAACCCGCCGAACTCCTTGTCCAAAACATCGCCCAGCGCTCCTCCAGGTTTGCCCCCGCCCCTCCCGGCCGGCGCCATGTTCGGCCAGAAAAGCGAGTGCAAGATGTGGCCACTTGCATTAAACGCCAGTGATTTCAATGTGGATTTCATGTCCAAATCCGTCCCTTCTTTCCGGGACTTTGCGAGATTTTCAAAAATCGCGTTCGCGTTCTTCACGTAAGCTTGGTGGTGCTTGTCGTGGTGCACCCTGAGCTGCTCCTCGGACATGTGGGGCCCGAGATCTTTGTAGCCATATGGAAGATCTGGCAGTGCATACAGCTGCATTTTTTCCATTTCATCAACCCCACTTTCAATCGCTGCGGAAGTTTAAATAGTTGAGCGCATTTTTGCCCGGAAATCAGCGGCCTCTTGCCTTCCTCCGCGTGGCTGATTTAAGCCAGCGAGTCGACAAGCTATCTGTGAGCTGATGTTCTTCAAAAGAGTTTTCAAGAAACCGCCGCCGCCGGAACCGACGGTCGAGAAGCTGTCGCTCGCCGAACTCGAGGACAAAACGCAGAAACTCAGGAAAGAAAGGCTCGCAGCCATCCAGTCCAAGTTGGACCAGCTGCTGGAAAAGTTCGCGGGGGAAAGAAAAACCATGCTGAACGAAATAAAAACTCTTTCAGAGGCAGAATCTACAGAGGATATCCACCCCGGCCTTTACAAGTCCTCGCTGGAAGCCCGAAGGCTTTTCACAGAAAAGATGACCCACTCTCTCGTGGAGTTCCGACCGCCCAAAGAAGTATCGTCTGAATCGTTGGCCACGCTAGACGAAAGACTGGCGAACATGGTCAACCAAACTACCAACTCGATAGCCACCCATGCCAGACAGATCAGGGCCGTTTTCGGCTCAAAGTTCAATCCCATCTCATTCAACTTGAAGCCGCTCCATGACACGGCCAAGGAGATCCACACATCCATCCAAGACTGTCTCAAAGAACTGCGCTCGCTTGACTCCCTTTACGCGAAAGTGCAGGCACAGGAAGAACTGCTAGTCCAGATTGACGAGACTGAAAACAAGACCAAATCATTGAAAGATACCATCCCAGGGTTGAGAGTTTCAATCGACAGCGAGAAGGCCAAGTTAGAGCAGCTCATCGGGAGTTCGGATTTCAAAAGCGCGGATGCTCTCATGGAGGAAATCAAAAAAGCCGATCAGAATATCGCCCAGGTTGAGGGTGAGGTACAGGACGCCTTTTCGAGCATGAGCCGTCCCCTGAGAAAGATGGAGAAGCTGGTGGGCACAGGGAAGCATCAGATTGACCGAGAGCATGTTGTGATGCTGAAGCTGTGCATACAGGACCCCCTCTCCGCAATCTCGTCGGAGGAAAAGCTGGCCGCCGTCCATAATCTTCTGCGCAGGATGGTCGACTTCATTGAAGGGGGCCAGATTGATTTGAATGAGAAAGAGCGCAAAAGGAGAGTGGAAGCTGCAATGGAAATTTTGGAGAAGGGAACGCTTGAAGGCTCAAGGAAGCGGCTTGAGAAGCTGCGGTCAAGAAGGAAAGAACTCTTGGACGCCTGGGAAAAGTTGCCTCACCTGCGCAAAAGCGAGATTGAAAAGTCCATAGAAGCTCACCAGGCTGATTTAGAGCAGGCACAGGCCCTCATCGGACAGCTTGGCCAGGAGATGGAGGCGGCACGTAAGAAGGCGGAAGAAAACAGGAAAGAGCTGGAAACGCAGGCGTCGGGGACGATTGGCAAAAAAATTGAAATCGCCCCATGAACTAGCTTGGGATGATGCAAGCCAGGGATAGGCTCTCGGCAAAGTTCTCATCGCTTTCCCCAGCTTCAGAAGCATGCCACGCCCCGCAACAGCTCCAAAGATGAACCCAGCACGCTGGATTCGAAGCGGTTCTCCTCGAATCTGCCGGCCAGCTTGGCCGATTCCATGCAGTACGCGCACGGAATGGACTCCTCTTGGCCGCCCGGCGCACGCAGGAAGCGGTGCTTTCTCGGGCACTCGTAAAGGTCCAACATCTGCATCACCTCCTTTTTGAGTGGTATGGCGCGCCGGGGCTCGAACCCGGATTTCCAGCTACGGGCCGCGTCAGCGACCGTCTTGCTGGCGTCTTGGCCGTTGGACCACGCGCCCGCCGATGATCTTTTGCCACCTGTTTCCCGCCGGACCTTTGGGTGAAGGGGGTTTATAAAGGAGAAAATTCTGGTTATCCACGATGAGATGCCATCAAAACATACTGCAAAAAAATCGGAGATCATTTATCAGTATGGGAAGCCGCTCGAGGACGCCCTGCCCCTGAGGGCCCTGTTTTACGCCGAGGGGCTTTTCGAAACATTCAGGTGGAAAAAATCTCCGCCCGCCCTTCTGAAAAACCATGTGGCGCGCATGAAGCGCGGGGCCGAATTCCTTAGCATCCCTTTCCCCGGCGCTACCAAAATAAGAAAAGCTGCGGAGGTCGCCGTCAAGGTGTCGGGCATTGAAGACGCGTACGTCAAGGCCAGCCTCCTGTCCTCTGGCTCCCTGAAGTTCCACGACAGGGCCAGCCGTAGCCGCCTGTTGATAGTGGTGCGGAAATACGAGCCGCCCAGAGAGCGCATGAGAGTCCACATCGCCTCCTTCAGGCGGTTCTCCCGTTCGCGCCTACTGACAGTGAAATCCTTGAACTACCTTGAAAACATGCTCGCGCGGAGGGAGGCAAAAAGCGCCGGCTGCGATGAGGCGATCTTCCTGAACGAGCGTGACGAGGTTGCGGAGGGTAGCTTCACAAATATCTTCTGGGTCAAGGGCAAAACTCTCTATACGCCGGCGCTGGAGTGTGGGCTTCTGCCGGGCGTAACTAGGGCGGCGCTGCTCTCGCTCGCCCCTGGATTGGGGCTGAAGGTTGTGCAGGGAAAGTTTCATTTGAAGGATGTTCTTTTTTCCCAAGGCGCCTTCCTGACCAACTCCTTGATTGGGATTTCGGCCGTCTCCGCGGTGGACAAAACAAAACTTCCATGCGATGAAAAATTCTTCATGAAGCTAAAAGATGCCCTTTTCAAAAAAATGAAATGGGTTTAGAAAAATTGGTTATCGTTTCTCTTTGGTTTTCAAGATGGCTTCCGCGATGTCCCAGTTGCTTTCCTTCAAGGCCCGAACGGCCGCCTCACGCCCGACGCCCGCCTGCGCCATCACGAGGCTCACGTCATCCTCCGACGGCCCGGCCTCGACCTTCCTCTCAATCTCCCGGCCGGTCACCTGGTAGCTTCTCTGCCCCCCCATCTCCGTGAGCACCACCTGCGCGCCTGGAATTACTATCTCCCTGTCCTCGAGCTTTATCGCGACCTCCTTAACGCCCTCAAGCTCCTGGGTCCTGATCCCCATCTGCTTCATCATCCGCTCCATCTGCCGCGGGTCTATTTTTCTCGGGAACATCACTTCACCTTCCTCATCAGGTCTTTTAGCTTGTCCTCCACGCCGATTTTAGATGCCCAGGCTTCCATGTGCCCGATATCAAGCTTACCCTTCTGCCTGATCAGCACCGCTGCGGCGTCCGTGACGTCCTTCACGCCCCCGGCGGCAAGTTTCTGGAGCACCAGGTCCTCGGGGGAGGCGATCCAGACATCGCCCCCGAAAATGTGAACCTTCATGCCCCTTTTGACAAGCTCTGTCTCTTGCTCTGTCCTGGCTGGCAGGAATTCGACCCTGTACCCTTCGTCCGACTCGACAACAAGCGCCACGTCTTTAGTCCCGCCAGGCTTTTCTATTTTCCTGAAGCCGGCTGCGACCAACATCTCGGCCAGCTCCTTGATTTCACCCCGGCCGGCTGTGACCATCACTTCAATTTCCCTCGTTGCGCGCGCGAGCCCGTGGTAGCCCGCCGCGAGAGCGCAAACAAATGCGTGCGGTAGCCCGGCCCGAGACAGGATGCGGGCAACATTTCTCACAACTTCCTTGTAAGCCATTCTTCCAGATCCCACATCTTTTTGACCGCTTTCTCCCTGTCCTTTTCTTTTGTTGTCCTTAGGAAAACTTCAAGCATCGCGTCCGACATCTCAGCAACCATTTCGGCTGTCTTGGCGCCCTCCATTTCCCGGAGCGGCTCGACCAGCGCCTGCAGCCCTGC
>JBFLWG010000011.1:0-26657 GCA_040757795.1 Hadarchaeota archaeon (SeqCode)
ACTTTTGTAAGAGATTACCGCGATTATTGGGATATTGAAATCCAAAGGTGAGTAGATGAAGCTTAAAAAAATAACTTGGTTTGTGTTAGGAACAATCGTCATATTTGGTGTTATTGTGGGTTATGTCTTTACTAGACAGTCGGCGGATTCTGTTGTTGATTACGCGTACCTGACTTTTTCAGCAAAAGTACTTGATGGCATGGCTGGGGCTGGAGAGAACTATACAAATGAAAACGTGATAATAACATTTAGTACGGGGTGGTCGGCTCTTGGATATGTCGGGCACCCTGAAAACGGCTTGGCAATAAGTTTGAGCAAATCGGGGTGGGGCCCATTTGTCCCCAGTGTTAAAGGGCATGAAAACTATGAAAATGGATACGTTGAAGAAAATGGTTACTGGACTGTTTCAACAGCGCAAAATGCATACATTAGGTGGTCTTTGAATGTTCAAGTTACTCAGTTTGGCAGGCTTGAGTATCCAGGAACTGGCAATCTGTATTTGTGGGCTGACACGAACGCCAATGAAGTGGATGGTTACGGGATGTCAAGTAAGCCGCCGATGTTACTCTGGGATGCAGGAGATAACTTAAGAATTCGTGCATGGAGCGAGGGATTTGAATTGACGGGATCGGCGAATGTTGGCGGAGGCGTAACGATATTGCTAAACAGTGAAAATCGATAATGGCCGTTGCGTAAGTGAAAAACATGAAAATCTTAATTTCAAAAACATGGCGGGCAGCGTTCCATATTATATACGGCGTGGAGAACGTGGAGCTCTGGCACAGGCACTCGATTGACAACCTGACATGGGGCAACTGGGCGCTCTTCGGGACGGACAACGACGGCTTTTACCAGTTATACTCAGTGATGGCGGACGCGGTGGGGAACCGCAAGTAGAATACTTTACAAGCGTTTTTTCTATTCGCCCATAATCCTCCTGACCGCTGGGAACATCTCAGCCACCTGCTCCCTCGCCATCTGCTCATATAATCCATGCACTATCCCCACCGTCAGAAGTATCCCCGTCCCGCTGCCAAGGGCCCCCAAGATGTCAGCCCCCGCCGACAGCAGGGCGACGAACGCCCCGCCCGCCACGGCCGCCGGCATTATGTAGCGGCCGAGCGTCTGCTCCATCACCCGGGGGTCGCGCCTGTGCCCCGGTATGAACATCCCGGAGTCTTCAAGCTGCTTTGCGACGTCTCTCGGCCCCATCCCAGTCATGTGTACCCAGAGGTAGGCAAAGCCCACCGCGAGACCGAGAAGCACCATCGTGTAAATCCCAGCCCTGAACGGGTCCGCAGCGAAGTCCGCAAGCCCGTTGGGAGGTGTTGTGTAATGCACCAGCCACCCTGTTCCCGTGACGGCGGAGATTATCCTCAAGTTTGCGAAAACCGTCATGGCCAGAATAACAGGTATGTTCGAGGTGTACATGAATTTGATCGGGTACTTCCCCCTCACCCCTCCGAATTTTCCGTAAGCGAGCGGGATCTCTATGCTCACGCTCTCGGCCCACACAACTATCAGGAAGACCAGGAACGTCGCGACCAGCCCCATCATGTTGGCGGCCCTCGGGGCGAAGAACGCGTCCAAAAAGCTCTCCCCGGCCATCACATCTCTCGCGAACGTCGGCACCACCCCGAAGGCTGGGTTGAGTGCCTGCCAAATTACAGTCATGGCCACGCCGCCGGCAATGAAAAGGCTGACCCCGCTCCCAAACCCGTATTTTGAGACTATCTCATCAAGATAAATCACTATGATGCTGCCCAAGGCAAGCTGGAAGAGGATGAACAGCCCTGGCCCGGTGTCCAGAAAAACCCCGTATCGGCCCGCAAGCACGAGCATGCTTCCTTCGAATATCCCCATAACTATCGCCAGAAGCTTCTGCGCCCCTGTGAAGACCGCGCGGTCGTCCGGGTCGGAAAGATTTAGTCCGATTATCTTGCTCCCCACAAGCAGCTGGAGTATGATGCCAGCCGTGACTATCGGCCCGATCCCGAGCTCCATCAGGGTGCCCGTCTGGCTTGCGAAGACGTACTTGAGCTGCCCCAGGAGTTCCCCGACATTGGTGCCCCTTGGTATGCCGTAAAGTGGGATCTGGGACATTATGAAAAAGAGGAGGAGCGCCAGCCCCGTCCAAAGGAACTTTTCCTTGAAAGAGATGTGCCTTTTTGGCACGGCTACTTCCGGCAGCTTCTTCACGACAGGCTCCAAAATGTAAATTCGCGACCGGGGCTTGGACGTCTCATCCACCATAGCCTCACCCGGCCAGGGCGCCGCCGCCGGCTTCCTCCAGCTTCCTTTTGGCTGATTCTGAGAAAACTTTGGCCGCGACCTGTATGGGGCGGGTAACCCTCCCTCCCCCCAAGACCTTCTCAACACCTAGCTTCGAGGCGTCGACAGTTATTTTTTCTCCCTCCTGCCTTGCCACGCCGCTCTTCAGAAGCGCGTCCATGCATTCGTCAATGTCCCCTACATTGATGGTCGTGGGCCTTTTCTTGATCTCAGGCGGCATCGTGAAGCCGTGCTTCCCGAAATAGTCCGGCATGTATCGAAGGATGTAGCTCCACTTGTGCTTGTGGCCGCCGCTCATCCCTGTGCCGCCCCTCTCCCCGCTGCCCCTCCCCCTTTTGGAGCAGCCCTTCCCGTAAGTGCGCCTTCCGCGCTGCCGTTTGACCTTCTTTTCTTTCCTCACAACCACAGGACCACCTAAGACATCCTCATTATCAGATCGTTTATCTTCTCGCCCCTGTAGCCAAGGTCGCCGAAATCCTTGAATGGCCTCTTCGTGGACTTGAACCCCTTGCGAGGCGGGTGCAGCCTGAAGACCTTCTTCAGACCAGGGAGTGAGGACACCGCCGCCTTCCCCGAGCCGATTGCGTCCGCCAACTCCTTTATAGATTGAAAAGAGCTTTTGCTTTTGACCTCGTCGTCGGTGAGGCGCTTGTCGCCGCTGAGCCTGCCCCATCTCTTGAGCAGGTGCTCTATGGTTTGCGGAGTCGCTTCGCCCCAGGTTATGTAATCTTTGGATTTTTGGAGCATCCCGAGAATGGGATCTGTGTCGTCAACCAATATGCAGTGGTTGGCCCTTGTCAATCCGAGGATTTTCATGGTGTCCCCGACGTCCTGGTTAGCGTTTATCCCGCTCCTTAACCTGATGACCGCAAGCTTAGCCACCCTGCTCGCCTCCTTCCGCCCTTGCCACTTTTTCTTGCTGGCCCATCTTTGTCGTCTGCTTCAAGGCGTTCAGGGTCGCCAGAGCGAAGTTGAGAGTCGTGCGGGTCTCGCCTTCCGTGGCCGTCCAAGCGTCCCTGATTCCGGCCATCCTCATCACCTTCCTTGGGATTTCTGCCGCAGCTATCCCGAGGCCCCTGGGCGCAGGCTTTATGGCGACCGTGACGCTGCCGCTCTTTCCCTCCACCTCAAGTGGCACCGAATGGGTTCTCCCACATCCGCACTCCCAGCTGCCGCAGCCCCTCATCACTTCCACGATGTTCATCTTGGCGGCGTTCATTGTTTTTCTGATGGCGGGCCCTATCGCCTGGGCGCTCTCGCTACCCACACCCACGACCCCGTCCAAGTTGCCAACCACTCCGACTATCTGGTACTTCACACGCCTCCCCGACTTGTGCATCCTCTGCACAAGCTTGATCCCGAGGATTTCCTCTTCCATGTTGGGCACAAGAGCTTCTACAATTCCTGACTCCATTATCGGCTTCCCAGTCCTGAAGACTTCGGAGATTTTGGTCATCTTGCCTTCCTTAACGGCCCGCCCCAGACCTGTCCGCGGCTGCCACAGATTCACGTCAAACTTATCGATTTCCCTCTTCCTTCTCATCCTTCTCATGTTACCCGCCACCCTGTATTGATTGTTTCACCCCATCAAAATGTTCCTGAAGCTGCTCAGGGGGGAGACCGCGTGAGATGTACTTGGAAAACCTGGCTTGGTAGGCGTCAGGAGAGCTCTGCTTCAACCCGCCCGCGTAGTCCGCTATGTGCTTGCCTCTTATCCTGCCTTCGTCCGGAAGAACCGACTCATCATGGGGGACCTTCAGCCCAGCGTCAAGCGCCCCTTTGAGCACGGCAAAAATCTTGGAGCCCTTCACGGGGTTGTAATTGCCTATGTCCAACACGCTCTCCTTCACGCCAGCCTTCAGGGCCCGGACGCCGCATAGCAGCCCCACCAGGTATGCGGATGAGACGTTCGATGTTCCTCCTTTCCACCCGAACTTTTCAAGGTCCCTCGAGTGCGAGGACACGATGACCATGTCCCCAACAGAAGATGTTTTCGAGACCTGCGCCATAACATTGTTGAGCGATATCCGCACGACTAGAATGGACTTCCCGGACTTCAGCAGCTTCAACCTCTGTCCGTAATCAGTCCGGCCTTCACGCCTCCTCCTGAATACCACCCTGTATCTCGGTCCGACCCTTTTCATGTTCATCCCTTGACTACCCCTCGCTCCTTCAAGTAAACTTCAAGGTGCCCCCTGCTTTTGAACATCCCCCCCTTGGCCATGACGTACAATTTCCTGTACTCCTTCGGCCCTATTGCCCCCTGTTTTTTCAGTTCGGCAAGCCTTTTCCTGACAGGCCTGATCGTCTGGATCCATCTGTCCTTCCTCGGGAACCTCGCGTATTTTGACCCTCTCCTGCTGCCGTGCCCCTTTCGCTTCCCGGCCTTTCGCTTGGCGGCCCGCTCTCTGGCCCGCCCCCTGCTCGTTCCCCTTTCCGGCCTGGCCTTTATCGCCCCTGAGCCCACGAGGGACCTGATGTCCTCTCGGGTGATGGCTGCCGAAACGTCTTCGCCTCTGGCCGGGTCTATCCATACTCTGTTGACGCCGACCTTCAGGATCTCAGACGCCAGTCTTCTCTTTTTGTTCAGCTTCATGTTTTACCACCGGGTTCAACACCCTGACCTTGAGCTCTTTGGCCTTGATGATTATTGTTTCGCGCGTTCTCGCTCCAACGCCCGAAGCTATTCTTGCGGCTTCCTTCTGGGGGTTCACCTTCTCCAGCTCCTTCTGGTTGTGAACCAGAACTTCGGAAAAGCCTGATGGGTGCAGGCCGCGAGAGGATGCAGGAGAACCGTAACCGATTGAGACAAACGCCCCCTTCCCCTTCATCCTGAGCCTCGTCCTGCTCTCTCTCCCATGGGGCTTCCTCCACTTCTCCCCCAGCCGCTCTGGCCCGAACCATCCCTCACGCCTGAAATTTGGTTTTTTTCTCATCATGTCACTTCCATTATATAGCATCCGTCCTGGAATACCCTCCTGTCCTTTCCAGTTACCCTGGTCGCCCGCTCTATGTTGACCGCAGTCTGTCCAGCCTCTTCCTTGTCCGCGCCCTTTACAAGTACCTCGTCCCCGTTGACCTCGACCTTGACATCGCCAACAATATCAGCGGACCGCGGGTTCCTTTCCCCGATAAAATTCTGGATGAGCACCTTCTTGCCATCAACCTTCACAGTTATCGGGAAATGTGAGTAAACCACCTTGAGCTTGTATGTGAACCCATCCCTTGCCCCCTTGAACATGTTTTTCAGGTGAGCAATTATCGTGCCGACCGCGGCCTTCGATGCCTTGTTTGTAGAGTCGGCCTCCACAACAACCTTGCCCTCATCGAGCCAGATTTTTACCCCGCTGAACCTGAAGGTCCTGGAGACCTTGCCCCTAGCCCCGCTGACCTCGACCGAGCGCCCGCTGGCCTGGACCTGCAGCCCTTCCGGGATGTTTATTGCGTTTTTTACGCCGATGGCCATCGTATTCACGCCGCCTAACCTCGGTTTTTTCTCTTAAAACAGTTCCGCGTCAGTAGACATGGGCGAGTAGCCTCCCGCCCAGCCCCTGTTCAGCGGCCCTCCTGTGCGTCATCACTCCCTTCGGAGTGGATACTATCAAAATCCCGATCCCCGCCGCCGGCAGGTATCTCTTCTCCCACTTTTCGTAATCTTTTATTCCAACAGAGTGGCGCGGCTTTATCGCCCCGCATGAGTTGACCTTCCCGTTAAGAAGGACCTTGAAGGCCCGCCCATCTTCCACCTTCTCGAACCCCTTCACCATCCCCTCGTCCGCCATTATCTGGAGGGCTTCGGAGACAAGCCTGGACGCGGGGGCCACTTTAACTTCTTTTTTCCTGGCCCTTTCAGCATTCTGGATTTTTGACATTGCGTTCGCGAGTGGATCCAACAACATTTTTTTCCCTCAGCTGTATTTTTTGAACCCTAACTTCGGCGCCAGCTCCCTGAAGCACTTCTTGCAGAGCTTCAGGCCGTGCTGCTGGTAAACATGGCCGTGCCTGCCACAGTGCTGGCAGAAGTGTGCGCCCCTCCCGAATTTCTTTCTCACCATCAGACCACCTGAACCCCGAACTTGTTTACCATGAAATCAATCGCCTCCTCCTTTGTAATAATGTGCCTCTTTGGGATGCGCTTGGGCTGCCGCCTCCTGATCTTCACCCGGTAGCCCGCCCTCGTAAGGTTGACGTCAACATCCATCCCAAATATTCCTATCTCAGGATCGTAAGTCACGCCGGGGATGTCTATGTGCTCCCTTATGCCGAAGGCAAAGTTTCCAGTCCTGTCAAATGAGCTTTCCTTCACCTTTTGCTCAACCCCTTCTAGGAGCCTCCTCAGAACCTCCTCTGCTTTGGCTCCCCTGAGAGTGATCTTGCATCCTATCGGGCTCCCTGCCTTCACGCCCCACTCCCTCACGGCATCTTTTGCATAAGTTCTCTTTGGCGGCCGCCCGGAGACCTGTGTGAGGACCTTCTCGGCCTTCACAAGCTTGTCCCCGCCTTCGCCAACGCCTATGTTCAAAACCACTTTTCCCACCTTTATCTCCCTCATGGGGTTCATGCCAGTCCGCCCCCGAGTTGTATCACAGGTTTTTCTTTTCCGACGACGAAGATGTAGTGCTCCGGCGCCTGGAAGCTGTCCTGTCCTGACTTCAGGATTATGATGTTCGGCTGCGTCCCCGCTATCAGCTTTATCTCCTCGATCCGGCCGACCTTCCCTGTGTTTTCCCCGCCAGTCACAAGGGCAAGCATCCCCACTTCCATGGGCAAGCGTCCGGCCACGCCCGCGTCAGGAAGTTTCACCTGCGCAACGTCCCCCACCTTGAACTCCTTGAAATCCCCAACCATGGTCTTTCCATCATGGGACGCGAGCTGTATTTTTCCGCCTTTCACTATCCTTTTCCCGACAACTTTGCAAAGCTTCACAGCGTCCTCTCCAGCCTCCTTGTTCAGAACAAGGCGGCCGCGATGGTCCAGCAAGACTCTGTGGGACTCGCCTGTGGCCTGCACCTTGACCACGTCCATGAAACCTACCGGGAACTTGGGGTCCCGCCTGGCGACTCCGTCCACAAGGACATTGCCTCGCGAGACTATGTTGTCAGCTTCCCTAGCGTTGCGGGCAATCGAAAGGTACTCCCTCACGACCAGCCTCAACGGGATGGCCCGATCAATTGGGTGGGGTCCTGCGGAGGCTTTCGTCGTCCACTTGGTGGCTTTCCTAGATAATTTCACCGCCCTGGGCGCCGCGTAACGCTTGAGCTTTCTTCTCCCACCTTTTTTAGCCAATGCTCTTCCCCCTAGAAAGTGCTTGCATCCTCTCCTTGTCTTCAACCAAACTTAACAACATCACGTTGGAAGGCTTGATGGGCCTCTGGACCTGTGTGCCGTCAGCCTTCGTCAGTGTTATCCCGGAAATGTAAATCGAGTGTTTCTTCGTGTTCACTTTTGTCACCTCTCCTTCAATTTTCTTGAAGTCTCCCTTTCTGACGCGGACCCTGTCCCCCTTCCTCACAGGGATTGAGCGCTTCCCGTACTTTTTCCTCAAGTCAGGCGACAGCGGGGCAGAAAGTAACTTGTGCCTGATGTGAAGCGGGGCAGAATAAATTGCCGCCCTCTGTTTCCTCGGTTGTTTGCTGCTCATTTTATCACACAATCGAGGCGGCTATCCCCGCCACCTTTGGCCACCTCTCCGCTGCTTCCCTCGCCATGGGCCCTTTTATCTCGGACCCGCGCGCCGCAGCCTCTGGCGTTATCAGCGCTGCGGCATTGTCCTCAAATTTTATTCTTATGCCGTCTTTCCGCCTGTACTCCTTCTTCTGGCGTACCACAACCGCCTGCACTATTGTTTTCCTTAACTCAGGCGTGCCTTTTTTAACTGACGCAACCACCCTGTCCCCGACCCCGGCCTTTGGCAGGCGTCTCCTTGTCCCCTTGTAACCCATGACACTGATGATCTGTATCTCCTTCGCGCCTGTGTTGTCCGCGCACACCAGCCTTGCGCCAACTGGCAGGACCCTCACGGGCGAAACCGCGGTCACCCCTATGGAAGTTCCGGCACCTTTCTTTCCCATGTTCACGCCCCCATCTTCTGGACGACAACAAACGACTTTGTTTTGCTCAGCCGCCTGCTTTCCATTATCTTCACCCTTTCTCCCGCCTTTGCGTTTATGCACGGCGGGTTGTGAGCGTGTATTTTAGACGTCCGCCTCTCGTACCTCTCGTATTTGCCGACCATGTGCATCTTCTCCATTTCAACTGTCACTGTCCGGGCCATCTTGTCGCTGAAGACCTTCCCTTCGAAGACACGGCCTCTGACCGACAGGCTGCCGTGGAACGGGCACAGCGGATCCGTGCAGCTTTCTTTTGGAGGTTCTATTCCCATTCCTACCATTTCTTCACCTCTTTACCCTGTCCTCCGGCCTGCCTAATATCTTGTCCCCCGGCACTTTGACCTCGCCTCCGCCGAGGTTTACCCCAAATGTGGTTTTGGATTTTGGGACGACTTTCCTGCCCCCTTTCGCCTCGATCACCAGGGTTCCCCTCGTCTCGTCGAGTATTTTTCCCGAAACACCGGCCAGCCCGGCGTCAGGGCTGCTTATGACCCTTGCTTCCAGCCCTATCAGCTCGTGCCTGAACATATTCTTCTTGGTCGCCGACATCAAACCACCTTTCATCCTATATCTATGGTCTCTGGAGAAAAGCCCATGTCCACAAGGACATCCTTAACGCGGGGCCTGTGGTCTCCTTGAAGTTCCACATGCCCGCCCTTAGCCGTGCCGCCGCAAGCCAGTTTGGACTTCAGCTCCTTGAGCAGCTCCTTCATGTCTATGCTCTTTTCGTCGAGCCCTTCTATCACCGTGACGATCTTGCCAAACTTTCTTTTCACGGAATAGATGTTTATTCTCTGCTGTTCCCTGGCTATATCCTGGCAGACACAGATGTCCTTTGGCAGGCCACATATCTTGCAGATTTCCTGCAGCTCTTACGCACCTCCTTTTTCCTTCATTATCGTTATTATCCTGGCGATTGTGTGCCTTATCTCACGAACCTTGGCGGGGTTCTCAAGCGTCCCCCCGGCGGAAGTCGTGGCCCGCGCCCTCGCCAAGTCGGACCTCAGCTCCCTCAGCTTTGCCAGCATCTCGTCCCTGCTCATTGCTCTTATTTCACTCGCCCTCAGTATCGCCAATATTTTCCTCCCCCATGTTGGTTTCTTCCTTCTGGGTAGGCTCTGGTTGCGGTTGGGCTTCTCCCTCGCTCGTGCTGGCCTGCGGCTGTGGCTGGGCTTCCCCTTCGCTTGTCCCTGCTTCCGTCTTGGCCGCCGACTGTTCCGGCTGAGCCTGAACCTCTTTTTTTACTATTATTATCTCATCCGGCATGTGAACATCAGGCGGCATTATTGAAACTCTTACCCCAGCGATACCTGCCTTTAGCTGCGCAGGGGCGTAGCCATGGCTCACCAGCTTTTTGGCCGGCTCCCCTGCCTTGCTCAAGTATCCAGCGTAGAATCTTTGGCTCCTCGCCCTCTCTCCAGCGATCCTTCCTGAGATTACTATCTCCACTCCCCTGGCCCCCGCTTCCATTATCCTCCTGAGCATCATCTCCCCAAGCCTCCTCACGCCTATCCCTTTTTCCAATGCAAATGCAATCCTCTTAGCCATTATCTGGCCGTGAAGCTCAGGCCGGGGTATTTCGAGAACCTCTATTTGCGGGTTTTCCAGTTCAAATTCCTTTTCAAGGGTCTCCGTGAGCTGCTTGATGCTTTTCCCCTTCCGCCCTATTACCATCCCGGGCCTCTCCACGTGCAAGACCACGCGCGTGCCCGTTGGACTTCTTTTTATTTCGGCTCCCCCATAGCCGGTCTTGCCGAGCTCCTCCTCGAGGTAGGTCTCGAGCTCCACCCTCTTGAGACCCTTCTTTATGAAAAATGCCTCGGCCGGCATCAGGAGGCCTCCTTCAGTATTATCTCGACATTTGTTGTGGGCTTGTTGAATGGCGACGCCCTTCCGAAGGCCCTGGGGATTATCCCGGGCATGGTTATACCCTTCGAGGCGCTGGCGTGCACCACCTTCAGCTTCTCAGCAGCCATCCCCTTGTATCCCGCGTTTTCCTCCGCGTTCTTCAGCACCTTCAGGATCTCGCCAGCAGCCTTGACAGGATACGCCCCCGGCCCCACGCCGCCTTTCTTGTGGGCGAGCTTCTTGTTGTGACGTACATATGGGATCGCCTTCTTTTTCATCTTGACCTTCTCTAGGTAGTCCTTAGCAACGCTGAGCGGCAGCCCCCTTATCGCCCGGCAGATTTCCATGGAATCCTTGGGCGAAACCCTCAGCTCCTTCCCATATGCCTTGGCATTGGGCTCGTCAATCTTTGCGGAATAACCATACTTCGGCATGTCATCACTTCAAGGGAACGTACATCGAGCTTCTCGTCGCCCCTATCCCAGGCGCCCCGTGAGTAACTTTTTTCCTAGTCTGGGAGAACTCGCCCAGTTTGTGACCTATCATCTCTGGAGCAACTTCCACGATCACGAACTCCTTCCCGTTGTGGATGCCGAACTTCAACCCCACCATGTCAGGGAAGATTATCATGTCCCTCAGGTGGGTCCTTATGGGTCCGGTCCCGCCAGCTTCCTTCACCTTCCTTATTTTCTCGAGGAGTTTCTTGTGTTTCGGCGAAAAACTTCTCGCCACCATCCTCCTCTGCTTCGACGGCAGAAGCCTGGCGAACTCATCCATGGAGAGCTTTTGGAGTTCTGAGATTGTCATTCCCCTGAACGTGAATTTTTTCGGCATCGGCTTACCTCTTACCAGTCCTTCTAGCCGCTATTAAGCCAACCTTTTGTCCCGGGGGCGCTCCTCTGGGTGGAGTCTTGGGTCGCCCTGCATGTTTTCCTCTGCCACCTCCAAACGGGTGGTCAACCACGTTCATTGCCACTCCCCTGACCCGCGGGTATGGCTTCCCTTTCCCAAGCATCACATGGACCCGCTTGCCAGCCTTGATGAATGGCTTTTCCCCGTGGCCGCCGCCAGAGACAACACCCACTGTGGCACGGCACCTCGGGTCAAACTCTTTTATCTCCCCTGAAGGCATTTGGACTGTCGCCCTCCCGAGGTCGTGGGCTATCAAGACCGCGGAAGCTCCGGAGGACCTGACGAACTTCCCGCCGTCGCCGGGCATTGATTCTATGTTGTGTATTTGTGTTCCCTCTGGGATTTCAGCGAGGGCCAAAGTGTTCCCAGACTTTATTTCAGCTGAAATTCCTGCCGTAATTTTGTCTCCAAGCTTGATCCCTTCAGGGGCCAAAACAAGGCGTTCATGCCCGTCGCGATATCTGACCCTCGCCACAGGGGCAACCCTTCCAGGGTCATGGAGAATGTCCATGACGGCCGCTTCCCCCTCGTCCAGCAGCTTGACCTCACCAAGCCGCCTCCATGACTTCGCGCGGTATGTCGGGGCGCTGTCCCCCATCCTCCTTGAGCGGGTGTGCTTGCCCATCAGATCATCCCCAGCTTGGTCGCAAGGTCGGCTGCAGAGAACTCGGGCGCCAGCCTCACGTACGCTTTTTTCTCGCCCTTTGGAGATGTTTCCATGTTCACTTTCGTTACCTTCACCTCGTAAAGGCGCTCCACCGCCTGCTTGACATCGGACTTGTTTGCATCCTTTGCAACTGCGAAAACCAGCTTGTTTTCAGACTCCACCAGCGTCACAGCCCTTTCAGTGGCCTTGGGGTAAAGCAGGACTTTGTTAGGGTCTTTCATGGCGCGGCCCCCCCAGCTAGCTTTTGGATTGCCCCCTTTGTCCAGACTGTGAGCCTTCCAGGGGTCCCGCCGGGAGCGAGCAGCTCCGCGTTCAAGGACGCCACTGTTGAAACATCAAGCCCTGGGATGTTGCGCGCCCCTTTTAGCAGCCCTTTGTCCTGGGCTACAACCAGGAGCGGCCCGACCGCAGACCTGTACCTCCTTCCTCTCATCTTTCCCCGCCCGGCCCTGACTTTCTTGCTGGCCTCCACCCTCTCGACATCCTTCCACACGCCGAACCTCTCGAGGACGACCTTCACCTCGCTGGTCTTTTTCAAACCTTCGAAGTCGTCGGCGAGAACAAGCGGTAGTTCCTTGACCGTGTCGACAGCGTGCCCGCGGGAGGCGACGATGGGCTTGGATTTAGTAGCTGAAATTGCCGACCGTATTGCGAGTTTCCTCTCTTTTTTGTTCATGCGCTCGCGGATGACTTCCTCAACCCTCGGAGGGTGGGCCCTTCTGCCGCCGACGGTATGGGGTGCGAAAGCTGCGAGGCCAGACGCCGGTGACCTGCTTCCCTTCACCCGCCTTACCCTGGATGTTCCGTGCCCCTTCCCCCATGTTTCGGCAGACGTCCTTTTCCCTGCCATGGTGTCCGGCCCCCAAGGCTGTATCCTGGCAGTCTGGGCTGATATAACGGCACGCTTTATCAGGTCCGGCCTAACGTCTGTCTCGAATATCTCTGGGAGGTCCATCTGTTCGACCTCCTGCCCGTCTATTGAAAATACTTTGGCCTTCATCATCTTCCCTGTCCCGACGCCGTGCTTATGTATGTGATGGTAGGAGGCGATGTCGATCGCGAAGACGGCGCCCTGATTGCCTGCCTTAGCTGAACCAGCCTTTTTGTGGGGCCCGGCACAGAACCGGCGACCACGACATAGCCAGACTTGATCCCGCCGTACCTAAGGAACCCTCCTTTTGGCGTGACATCTTTGCCGTCGCCGCCTATTTTGAGTATGCGCTTGTTGAACTCGGTTCGCTGGTGGTACCCCATTTGACCTGGAGCAGGGACTGTCCAAAATATCCTCGACGGACTCCATGGCCCTAGAGTGCCCACCTGCCTTCTTCCACCCTCTGACTTCCTTGGCAGCACCTTGATACCCCACCGTTTCACCGGCCCCTGGAAACCCTTCCCCTTGCTGACGGCAACCACATCTACATGTTCGCCTTCCTTGAACACCTCAGGGGTTTTCACCTCCTTGCCAAGCACCCCTTTAGAGTAGTTCCATCTCTCCTCGGCTGTGCTTCCACCGACACGGATCTCTATCAAATCAGGCTTCTTCCTCAGGAGGCTGCTCTTTGACGGTTGAGTGCAGGCTATGACGCGGATGTCAACGACCTTCCCTCCCTTGACCATGGCTTCCGCTCGCTCGATGGCCTTCTGAAGGTCAGGCTTTTTTGGCAGCGAGAGAAGGCGCGACAGATCCTTGGGAAGCTCCGCCGCCCAGACGTCCGCAATCGAGTTCAAAACTCCAATCTTCTTCCCGTAAAGGCGGACGGCGCAAACGATTGTCGGCGGGACCTCCAGCACTGTGGCAGGAACGCTGATTTCCTGACCGCTTGTGAGAGTGCCCTTCCTGTCGTCCATGATGAAAAGTTGGATCATTCCGGCCTTGTACCCAGCTATCCCCTGTAGACCAACGGCAGTAGTCTCTGGCCATGCCCGCACTTGGGCTACCGGCCTCGGGGCCCTGACCCTCGGCATGTAGGCGAGGGAGCCCCTTCGCGGATGACTCGCGCGCTTTCCCATTTTATTCCTTCCTGAAGGCGTTCAGCAACGACAGGGTGGCCACAAGCGCCTCCTCGGCCCTCACAGTTGCCGTCCCCTGACCGGGAACTGTGTTCACCAGCAAGTCGAAGAGACCCTCGACATCGGTGCCTTGGCGCTCGCATATCTTGCGGAGGCCCGAGTATGGGCCGCCGAATGCCACAGCCGTGCTGCGCGCCCTTTCCCCTTTTATGGCTTTTTCAAGCTCATATAAGTTTTGGCCCAGTCTTGATGTCCCGACCTTTAGCTCCGGCCGCAGGAGGTCGATGCCGGCGGCCAGGCTTTTTGCTTCCAGAACCTCGTAACCCCAGTAATCAGAGATCTCGCTCTTCCGGACAGGGGTCACGGGGATGAACTCCCCAATCTTTTCACCAAGTCTCAATGATAGCCTCTGGCGAAGCCCCAATTTTTCGTCCGTGATCCCCTTGTAGGGAAGGCCAATTTCGACAATGCTTTTCTTGCCTACATTTACCACGACTCCCTCTCTGTAGTCGCCCGGCCTGTTTTTCTCGCTCCCGAGAGGGTGGTGAGGCGTCCTGAGAGGAGGCAGCAGCCCGGCGTATCGAAGCTCCTCCTTGACAGGAAACAATATTTTTCTCAGGTATTGCGGCGCCTCCATGTATCTCAGGAGGCTCGTCATGACCCTTGCCTCCTTCTTCTGGTCTTTGACCTGCGGCTCGTCGTCGCTGTAGATGCATACCTTGTCGACCCGGAATATCGCCAGGGCGCGGCCGATTATTCCCGCCTTGATTGTTTTCTGTGAGAGCTCATGCGAGTCGCTTGCGACCGAAGAGGGCAGCAGGACAAAAGTTTCGGACTTCATGATCTTCCTGCTGGTCCTATCCCTTCGCGACCCCGATGGGCTTCAGCCTTACGACTTTCCTAGAAATGCCGGCCCTGTGTGAGATGTCAACAACCCTGTCTACATCCTTGTATGCTTCCGGAGCTTCTTCAGCTATTACCGAGACCTTGGCGGCCTTCACAATCGTCCCCTGCGATTCAAGCTTCTGTCTGACATCCTCCCCCCAGAAGCGCTTCAGGGCGGCCGTGCGGCTCAAGTGGCGTCCAGCCCCGTGCGCCGTGGACCCGAATGTCTCTTCCATGCCCCGCTGGGTCCCAACCAAAACATATGAAGCTCTCCCCATGTCGCCCGGGATAATCACTGGTTGCCCTACATCACGGTAAAATGAAGGGATGTCTGGGTGCCCCGGCCCGAAGGCCCTCGTGGCGCCCTTGCGGTGAACGTAGACCTTCTTGCGCTCCCTGTTGATATTGTGTTCCTCAAGCTTGGCGATGTTGTGGGCGACGTCATAAATTATGTGGAGACCAAGGGAATCGGCGTCCCTGCCGAAGACCTGCTCGAACGACTGTCTGACCCAGTGAACTATCATCTGCCTGTTGGCCCAGGCGAAGTTTGCAGCGCACCTCATGGCGGCAAGGTAGTCCTGCCCCTCAGGAGAGTTTGCTGGGACGTTGACGAGCTCCCTGTCGGGAAGCTGGATGTTGTACTTGTGGATTGCACGCTCCATGTTACGCAGGTAATCTGAGCAGACCTGGTGGCCGAGCCCTCTCGAGCCTGTGTGTATCATGATCGTGACCTGATCCTCCCTCTCGATGCCGAATTTTTTCGCCACATCTGGCTCATAAATCTTGTTGACGGTCTGGACCTCCAAGAAGTGGTTCCCGCTGCCGAGGCTGCCCAGCTGGGGGAAGCCTCTGTGCTTGGCCTCCTGGCTCACCTTTCTTGAGTCGGCTCCCGCCATGCAGCCGCCCTCCTCCAGCCGCTCCACATCCTCCTTCCAACCGAAGCCGTTCTCCACAGCCCACCGTGCCCCGTTTTCCAGGACTTGGTCTAGCTGGGCCGGGGTAAGCTTCACGTGGCCGGTGCTTCCAAGGCCGGACGGGACATTTTTAAACAGTGTTTCGACGATCTGTTTGAGTTTTGGTGTGACATCCTTTTTGTCAAGATTTGTCCTGAGCAGACGTACACCACAATTAATATCGTACCCCACACCCCCCGGGCTGATTACACCGGTTTCCGCGTCCGTGGCCGCTACCCCTCCTATTGGGAAACCATATCCTTGGTGGCCGTCGGGAAGGGTCACCGAGTATTTGTAGATTCCTTGCAGGAATGTTACATTCACGGCCTGCTCAAGCGTGAGGTCTTTCCTCATTTCGTTCAGCATCTCGGCATCGGCGTAAACCCTGGCCGGGACGAGCATCCCTGGTTTCGCACCTTTTGGAATCTCCCACCTGACCTCGTCGATTTGGACTATCTTTTCTTTCCACGGCCCAAAGGCCGCTGTTTTTCCTTCTTCCATTGTCCCAAATACTAACGAGTGGCTGCTTAATTAAAAGTCACCGAATCGCGGCAATCATTCCACAAGTTCAATTTTAGCTCCGAGCTTCCGCATGTCGTCGGCGAAGCTTGGGTAGGATACCGGGATGCTTTCTGCGCCTTCGACAACAGTTTGCCCGCGCGCCACCATCCCCGCCACCGCGAATGCCATCGCCATCCTGTGGTCCCCGAAGGACTCGACCTTGGCGCCGTGGAGTTCTTTCACGCCGTTTATCTGGAGCTCGTCGGGCAGCTCTTTGACATCTGCCCTGAAACTCCGGAGCCCCAAGGCGAGAGCCCTGAGCCTATCCGTCTCTTTCACCCGCAGATGTGGGATGTTGCTCAATCTGGTCAGGCCGTCAGCAACCGCGCCAATGACCGAGAGGACTGGGACCAGATCCGGATTGTCCCCGCAGTCGGCTTCTATCCCGGAAAGATCGCCCGTACTTGAGAGGTGTACTGTTTTTCCCTTGACAGAAACCTCAGCACCGAAATGGTCGAGAAAGTGGATTATTCTCTTGTCGCCCTGAGCGCTTTTGACATCAAGGTTTCCAACGCTCACTGAAGATCCGGTGATGGCCGCCGCGCCGAGGACGAATGCGGCGGAAGAAAAGTCCCCGGGGATTGCCACATCGAGAGGTTTGAAAACTTGTCCTCCTGGGATGGAGAACTCCGTCAGGCTTTTGTTTCTCTTGACTTTTGCTCCAGCGGCATCCAGTAGCTCCAGGGTTATCTCTATGTAGGGCTTGGAACGCAGCTCGCCAGTTATACTGATTTTAGTATCGTCTTTGGCATACGGCGCGGCGAGAAGCAGCGCAGAGATGAACTGGGAACTCACAGAGCCGGTAATCTCCACATCCCCCCCTGAGAGCCCACCGCCCACCACTACAGGCGGCCTTCCATCTGAACCATCGCAGTGGCCTTTTGCCCCAAGCTTTTTCACGGCATCAACAAGCGGCCCCATCGGCCTTTTTTGGATGGATTCATCTCCCGTGAGCTTTACAGGCTTTTGGGATAGCGCGGCGATGGCGCTGACCATCCTGATTGTCGTGCCGGAGTTCTTCGCGTCGATGACATCTTTGTTTGGTTTTATTTTGCCGCCGGTCCCGCGGACGTGCCAAACTTCCCCATCTTGAGAAACTTCCGCGCCCAGCGTTTTCGCGGCATCTATTGTGGCCATAGTGTCCAAGCCCAGAAGCGGCGCCCGGATCCTGCTTTCCCCGCCGGCCAGCAGGGCGATCATGAAGGCGCGGTGGGTGTAAGATTTGGATGGAGGAGCAGCTACTTCTCCCGAAATCTTTGACGGTCGGACTTTCAGCAATGACATGTGTCCCGGTTGAAATTCATAGGCATTGTTTAAAAGCATGAACATTTTTAAACCCCTAGTTTGACTCTCACGTGGTGCAAAATGGCAAAAATTTACTATGATAGGGACGCGGAGATAGACCCTATCAAGGATAAGACCATCGCGATAATCGGCTACGGTAACCAGGGCCAGGCCCAAGCAAACAACCTCAGGGACTCCGGCTGCAAGGTGATTATCGGCAGCATCAAGGACGCAAGCCACGACCAGGCCGTGAAGGACGGCTTCAAGGTCCACAGCATCTCGGAGGCCGCAAAGATGGCTGACATTATCCACATTCTCATCCCTGACGAGTACCAGGGTAATGTCTACGAGAAAGAAATCGCACCGCAATTGAGAAAAGGAAAGGTGCTCTGTTTCAGCCACGGTTTCAACATCCACTTCAAGCAGATAGTGCCGCCGAAATTCGTGGACGTGATAATGATCGCGCCCAAGTCTCCAGGGGCGCTTGTCCGCAAGATGTACCAGCATGGTTCGGGAACGCCTGGACTTTTGGCAGTCGAGCAGGACGCCAGCGGGAAGGCGAAGAAGATAGCTTTGGCAATGGCGAAAGGAGTCGGGCTGACAAGGATAGGCGTCGTCGAAACCACTTTCAAGGAGGAGGTGGAGACCGACCTCTTCGGGGAGCAGGCAGTCCTTGTCGGTGGAGTTTCGGAGCTGATGAAGGCCGGGTTTGAAACTCTTGTGGAGGCGGGGTACCAGCCAGAGATAGCATACTTTGAGTGCCTCAATGAGCTGAAGCTGATAGTTGACTTGGTCTACGAGCACGGGATAGAAGGGATGATGAAGGCAGTCAGCAACACGGCAGAGTTCGGCGGAAGGACAAGGGGCAAGTGGATAATCGACGACCGAGCGAGGAAGACGATGAAAAAGATGCTGGAAGAGGTTCAGAGTGGCAAGTTCGCCAAGGAATGGGTTGAAGAGAGCAAAAAAGGAATTCCTAACCTAAAGCACATGCGAGAGGAAGCCAACAAACATCTTGTCGAGAGGGTCGGGCGGGACTTGAGGAAGTGGGCCGGGATAGAAAAATAGGCCCCACAATTATCTGCCGTATTTCCCAGTAAGAGTTGCTTCCGCAATTACATGGCCGCTTATGGCTTGGTCAAACTGGGACTTGGTGGAGCCGCTCGCCAAGGAAAGTGTAGAATTCAGAGCCAGAAGCTTGAACCTATAGCTGTGGGCTGGGCCTGCCGGCGGGTCGGGCCCGCTATAGGCGATGCTTCCAAAATCGTTCCTCCCCTCTTTCGCCGATGTGCCTTCCAGGATTTGCGAGTTCTGCAGATCTTCAGGGATGTTCTCGGTGTTCGGTGGGATGTTCCAGATGATCCAGTGAGTGAAGTTCCCAGCGTCGAGGTCTTCAACAACAATCGCCAAGGTTGCGGCCATAGGTTCAACGCCGCTTATTTGAAAAGGAGGTGAGACGTTTATCCCATCCGCGGTGTATTTCGTCGGAATGTTCCCGTTTTCCGAAAATGCGCTGCTCGTCAACTTCATCGTGGAGCTTGCGGTGCCAGGAGTAGAACCCGGGGTACCAGCGGGCCTGACGAGCAAAGCCGCGGCAGTGAAACCTACTGCGGCCAGCACGACAACGACAGCCACAGCGGCGGTCCTGACCATGCCATCACTTCTTGAACCTGCCAATCTCTTCCATGACGTCGATGCTGCCGAGGATGGCGGCCCTGCAGCAGTATCTCTTCAGGCCGAGCTCGTCCAGAACCTTCTTTGGGTCCTCCCCCTGCTTCACCTTCGCGTCAAACTGCTCGTACTTGTCCCCGAGAAGTTCACCGCAGCTGAAACACCTTATTGGTCTCATCTAGTCACCTGTAACTTTTTTGGAACTTGGAGCGTGCGCCTGGCCCCCCCGGCTTCTTTGACTCCTTGAATCTGACGTCGCTTTTCACGAGAGTCCAGTCGTACTGCTTGAAGCTCTCCCTCAGCTTCGGGTCGTCCGCCCAACCTATCATCCCCCTGGCGATTGCTGTCCTTACGGCGTCGGCCTGCCCCATGTAGCCTCCGCCCCCGACCCTGACGTCTATGTCCACCTTCTTCGCAACATCAGGGGCCAGCTCCAGCGGCTCCATTATCTTGAGCCTTGCCAGCTCCGGCTCATAGACCTCGAGGGCGCGGCCGTTGACGAAGACCTTACCCTGTCCGTCCCTGACCAAGGCTCTCGCTATTGCGCCCTTCCTTCTTCCGACACCACTTGTTTTCTTCATGCTTTTGCCCCTAAGAGTTTGCTCAACTTTTCAAGCTTTAAATACCGCCCAGTGCCGAGCCGCTCGAGGCTCGCGTCTGGCAGTGCCACTTTCTCCTTTCCTGCCAGATCCTCGGGCGCACCCCTGTGGACCCTGAGCCTGCGAAAAGCGTCTTTTCCCCTCGCTGTTTTCCATGGAAGCATCCCCCTGACAGACTTCCTTACCAAGTCCTCCGGCTGTTTTGGGTGGAAAGGCCCCTTGCGGGGATTGGTCACTGTCCTCGTCTCAAGCCAGGCCCTGTATTCCTCAAGTATTGCGTCCCTCCTCCCTGATATCAGCACCTCGGCCGCGTTGATAATCGTCACCCTCTCGCCCTCGAGGAGCTTCTTCGCTGTGAAGGTCGCGAGCCGCCCCAGTATCAGATCTTTCCCATCGATGATCAGCATCCCGTTCACTCCATCAGCCTGACTCCTTTTCCAGCAGGGTTCTGCTCCAGCAACTGCTGTATGGTGAGGGCCTTCCCGCCGGCAGAAGCTATTTTCCTTTTTGCCGGGCCTGAAAACTTGAAAGCCGCGACTGTCATCGGGCTGCCAAGCGTCCCCGCTGCCAGAATCTTCCCTGGCACCAGCACTGTGTCGCCTTCAGCTGCATGGCGGCTCAGGTGGCTGAGGTTAACCTCTGCTCTCGACCTTCTCGGCCGCTCCAGGCGCTCGGCCAGCTCAAGCCATAGCTTGCTCTTCTGGCTTCTGCCCTGGTCCCTAAGCTGCCTTATGAGCCTTTTCAGCACAGGGTTTGTTGGTCCTGTTGGTTTCGGCATGTCGTCCCTACCCTTCTATATTCCTCACTATATAGCAACGCCAAATTTAAATGGGGTACTGATGACAGTTTTGAGATGGCATGACCACCAAGCAGGAGATAATCCAGACTGTGAAGAAGGAGGGCATAAAGTTCATCCAGATGCAGTTCATGGACATCCTTGGAGCCGTAAAAAATGTCACGCTCCCCATCAGCCAGCTTGAAAAGGCGATTGACGAGGGAGTCTTCTTCGACGGCTCTTCCATCCTTGGTTACGCAACGATAGAGGAGTCGGACATGCGGCTGATGCCCGACCCGAACACATTCGTTGTGATACCTTGGCTAGAAGGGGGTTTGAAAACAGCGAGGTTCTTCTGCGACGTCTACGACCACGAGGGGGAGAGGTTCGACGGAGACCCACGCGCCGCCCTGCAGAAGCAACTGGAGGCTGCGAAGAAAAAGGGGTGGATATTCAACACCGCCCCAGAATACGAGTTCTTTTACCTGATGCTGGACGCGAACGGGAATCCAACCACGAAGGTCTCAGACTCTGGCGGTTACTTCGACCTGATGAGGGACAGGGGCGACAACGTCAGAAAGGAGACTGTGAACTACCTGAACGCCATGGGGTTTGAGGTGGAGGCATCCCACCACGAGGTCGCGCCCGGGCAGCATGAGATCGACCTGAGGTACACCGACGCCCTGACTTCCGCCGACCGCGTGGCCATGATGAAGTACGTGACGAAGACAATAGCCTACAAACATGGCCTTTACGCGACTTTCATGCCGAAGCCGATCTGCGAGATCAACGGGAGCGGCATGCACACCCACCAGTCTCTAATCACCACCGACGGGAAGAGCGTCTTCCACGACCCGAAAGGGCAGTACAAGCTCAGCAAGACCGCCATGTACTTCATTGGAGGGCTGCTGAAGTACGCGAGGGAGACGTGCGCCATATTGGCCTCGTCTGTAAACTCATACAAGCGTCTGGTGCCTGGATATGAGGCCCCAGTGTACGTTTCATGGGCGAACCGCAACAGGAGCGCTTTCATCAGAGTGCCGGCGGGGAGGGGGATAAAGACTAGGGTGGAGTTGCGGAACCCGGACCCTGTCGGGAACCCCTACCTGCAGTTTGCGGTCATGTGCGCCGCCGGCCTGAAGGGGATAGAGGACAAGATAGAGCCGCCGGAGCCTGTGGAGAAAGACATCTTCCACATGGGGCTGGAAGAGCGGGAAGCGCTGGGGATAGGGTCTTTGCCGGGCAACCTCGGGGAGGCGCTGGACGCCATGAGGAAGAGCACCCTGCTCCGCGAGGCGTTGGGCGAGCACCTGTTCAACCACTTTTTGTACATCAAGGAGAAGGAATGGGAAAAATACAGCATCCACATCACTGACTGGGAGATAAACAAGCTTCTGCCCGCGCTGTAGTCCTCACTAATTTACAGAGCTATCGCTGCGTTTACAAAAATAAAATAAAAAATAAATTTGGCTACATGACCATTGCCATTACTGCCTTCTGAGCGTGCAGCCTGTTCTCTGCCTCTTCAAAGTACAGAGAACGGGTGTATTTGTCAAGGACCTCGTCTGTCACTTCCTGCCCTCTGTCGGCCGGCCCGCAGTGCATGTAGAATGCTTTTTTAGTCTTGTCGAGCAGCTCGTTCGTGCATATCCAGTCCTTGAACTTCGCTTGGTAATTTGACGCCCCGTCCTTGTCGACTACCTTGTTGTATGGCGGCACGAACTGCTTCGGCGACCATGCCTTCGGGTAGACGAAGTCGGCCCCTTCAAAGGCTTCCTTCATGTCGTACGAAACCTCAAAGCTTCCGCCGTAGCGGTTGGCGTTCTCCTTGGCTGCCTTGATAACACTGTCCTCAAGCTCGAAGCCTTTCGGGTGCGCCAGAACAACGTTCATGCCGAACTGGGTGGTCACCAAGACCTCGCTCTGCGGCACTGCCAGCGGCTTCAGCCCTCCGGAGTAGGCGTATGAAACGACGAACTTCTTTCCCTGAAGATTCGGCTCGAAGTTCCTCGCCGCTTGGATGTCGGCCATAGCCTGGAAGGGGTGGTAGAGGTCGTCCTCCATGTTCAGCACCGGGATGTCAGCCCACTTTGCGAACTCCTCGATTACCCTGTGCCCGCGACCTATCGTCCACTTTGCAGCGTCGCCGTAGATCCTTATCGCGATGGCTTCCCCGTAGCGGGTGAGCACCCTGGCGACGTCTGAGATGGCTTCGGTTGCATACGGCACCATGTCCTCTGGAAGAGTCGGAGTATACAGGTCTGAGGGGCTGAGGAAATGCGCGTGCCCTCCCAGCTGGTAAACCCCTGCTTCAAAGGAGTTCCTAGTCCTGAGCGAGCGGTTGTAGAATATCATGAATAGAGTCCGCCCGGGCAGGTAATGGGTCTGCTCCTTTTTCCTGAATTTTGTTCTGAGGTCGTCTGCAGCATCTAGAATCCTCCTGAGCTCGTCCTGCGTGAAATCCTGGGTGTTAAGGAAGTCCTTTCCTTTCATAGACCCGACGTACTTTGGCGTTCCTAACATTTGTTTACCTCCTTGATTGGGTTCCTCCCGGCAATTTAAATGTTTTCGAAACACCGCGGCTGTCGGAAAACAGCGATTTTTATAAAGATAAAAACCCTCGGCGCAATTTAGATTGAAGACATGAAAGTGATTTATGACGGGAAGACAAACACGATTGTCGAGCAGGGAAAAAAGCTGCTGCTCAGGTTCAAAGACACTCTGTTGGGTGATGAGCAGAAAAGGGTCGACCCAGGGGGGGATGTGGTGGTTGGGCGGGTGCCTGGAAAAGGCATCGCTTCCGCGGCTTCAGCGGCGCGATTTTTTGAGGTGCTAAAACGCGCTCGTGTCCCGACACACTACATCCGGCAGCACTCACAAAACGAGCTTGAGATTCGACTGGCTGAGCCGATAAGGCTGGAGGTGATATACAGAGCCCTAGCTTACGGCAGCTTTCTGAGAAGGTACAGGGGGCGCGTTCAACAGTTTTCTAAGCTTGATGTTGTCGAGTTCAACATGAAAGATGACATCCTTCACGACCCCCTCATAAACGAAGATGTGATAATCAGGCTGAAGATCGCCAGCCCAAACGAAATCAGACAGATTAAGCAGTTCGCGCGAAAAATTTACAAAAATGTTTCAAAAGACCTTGAGCGGCATGGGCTGACGCTGGTTGACATGAAGCTTGAGTTCGGGAGAATTCAGAAGAAACTTGTGATGATAGACTCGCTGAGCGGTGACACCATGAGAGTGATGGACCCAAAAAGCGGGAAGATACTGAGCCAGCTTGAACTTGCGGAGGAGCTGGCCAAGCCTCCTGGTTAGGCCAAGCGAACCGATTTGGTGCTATTTTGACCGAAAAAACAGTCCTGCCGCGCTTAGTGGATGCCCATGCCCACTTGGAGGATATACCTAACATCGACGAAGAAATCGCACGGGCAGGGGAGGCGGGAGTCATCGCGATTGTCGCGGTAGGCATGGATGAAAAGTCGAACGAAGCCGCGCTTGAAATATCCTGCCGGCATCAAGGGCTCGTCTTTCCCGCCCTCGGCCTGCATCCGTGGAACCTCCAGGAAGATTTTGCGCCTGTGCTAGAGTCCATGGAGAGAAAAATCGACGGTTGCGTCGCCGTGGGCGAGGTCGGCCTTGATTTCAAGATGCAAAAGCCGAAGGAGTTGCAGGTTGCGGCTTTCAGAGGGGTGCTGGAACTCGCGAAAAAACATGGAAAGCCGGTGATTGTGCACTCGCGCTGGGCTTGGAGTGAAGCATTTGATATTGTGAAGGAGGTTGGCGTCGGGAGAGTGATATTCCACTGGTACAGCGGCCCGATGGATATCCTTCGCGAAATCCTTGATCTGGGCCACCTTGTATCCGCGACCCCTGCTGTTGAGTACAGCGAGTACCACAGACCGGTCGTGGCCGAGGTGCCTCTTTCCCAGCTTGTGCTAGAAACAGACTCCCCGGTGGTCTACAGGGGAAGGCCTTCGAGGCCAGCCGATGTTGCAGGAGTCTTGAGGGCGGTCGCCAAACTCAAGGGAGAAAGCGAGGAGAGGGTTGCTGAAGCGACCACGGAGAACGCTGCGAAGCTGTTCAACTTTGAAAAGTTTCAATGAGTTTTGTGAGCGGCTTCTGAGTAGGTACGGGAGGTGTACTTTAACACTACAACGACAAGCACCACAACAACGACCACCATTGCAACAATCACCACCACCAATGGCGGGACCCCTGCGAAAGGAAGGGTGGGCAGCGTCATCACAATCTCGTCGCCGGAGATTGACGCCCCAGCCGATCCAGGTGGCCCAACAATTGTCGCGGTGGGATCTATCGTCACGCCGACGCCGTAGCCTGGCAGATTAACCTGGTAAAGGAGAGTGCATGTGAGCACCATCCTGCCGTTCTCGTCACGCTTTTGCCACTGCTCCAGGGGGTATTCAAAGCCTGAAAGGTCGAGAAACGTGCTTCCTGTGTCTATCAGCCTGCCCCGGACGAGCTTCGAACCAAACAGCTTGAATCCCCTCCACTTCAAGTTTATCTTCCTTTTGCCATCCGAGGTGTTCGTGAAGACGTTGACACCGCTAATGTCAAACCCAACATTTGTGTTCACGGTTATGATGTAGTTCTCCCTCTTGGAGTCGAAGGTGATACTCAAATTATCGACGTCGGCGTTTGCGACGTAATCCCTTATCCTTGTCTCGGCCACATCCTCAATCGCCTCTTCAAAGTCGGCCCTGTAGTTCTCCCAAACGTCTTCCACGAGTTCAAATGTAGAATCCAGGTTGTCGAGAACTTGGTCGATGGATGGTATGAGCGAGCCGGGGGCCCCAAAGTTTTCAAATAATTCCCTCACGTAATTGTAAATCGTTTGGAGGTCGAGCGTCACGACAACGTCTACGTTGATGTGGATGTTGTTCCCGCTGATTGTGGCGTTGAAAGTCAACCCATCGGCGGCAGGGACCGCAATCATTGCCGCCAGCAGCACCATAACCACGCCAAGAGACGTCTTTTTCAAGCGATTACCAACACAACATGACGTTTGGAATTTTAAAGTATTCGGTGGCCATTTTCGGCGCCTCCCGCGGTGATTTTAAGCGCAGCCCCCCAGATGTGATGGACGACTATGATGGTCACCTTCGAAAAGGAAAAGGATGTAATCCACGCCCTGCTCAGAAAGCTGGATGCCACCGAGGATGAAGCGAACACCACGGCAGAGGTCCTGGCAGAGGCGGACGTCAGAGGGCTGGCTTCCCATGGGATACTAAGGCTTCCTTACATTCTCAGGGCGATCAAGCGCGGCACAATTCTGGTAAAAGCCAATGTCGTCGTTTCGAAGGATTCCCCGGCGACAGCTCTAGTGGACGGCGGACATGGATTGGGGCACTTCGTCACGAAAAAAGCGATGGAAATTGCGATAAAAAAGGCGAAGAAGCACGGCGTGGCCGCGGTGGGGGTCATGAACTCCAACCACTTCGGGATTGCCGGATACTACGCTGAGATGGCAATGAAGGAGGGGTTAGTGGGCATCGTGACGACCACGACTGACGCTCTAGTCCACCCGTGGGGCGGTGTCGAGCCGCTTCTGGGGACGAACGCGCTTGCGATTGGATTTCCCACAGACCCACCCGTGTTGCTGGACATGGCGATGAGCATAGCCGCGCGGGGGAAGCTGGTGGACGCCATGAAGACGGGACAGAAAATCCCTGAAAGCTGGGCGATAGACCCAGAGGGAAGGCCGACCACCGACCCGGACCAAGGGTTGAAGGGGGCGCTGAGCCCGTTCGGCGGTCCCAAAGGCTACGCGCTGGCGTTCGCAATGGAGCTGCTCGCGGGGCCGTTAGTGAATGCCGGTGTTGGGAAGGGGGTGGACGGCACGCTGGAGCCTGTGAGCGGCTTCAGCACAAAGGGGGACTTTATGATAGTGGTGGATCCTGCGGCGTTCGTCTCGCCTGAGGAGTTCCGGACCAGAGTAAAGGATTACATTGATGAAATCAAGGCATCTAAGAAAGCGCCAGGTGTGAAGGAAATTCTTGTACCTGGCGAGCCTGAGCTCAAGGCCCGCGAGAGGCGCCTCAAAGAGGGTTACGCAATCGCGGA
>JBFLWG010000012.1:0-26228 GCA_040757795.1 Hadarchaeota archaeon (SeqCode)
TGGTGAAGAACTGCTCCTCGCGCGTCATCACCAGCCTGACCGCCTTGCCGCCCGCCTTCTTTGAAAGCAAAAGCACGAGCGGCTCCCAGTGCAGCCCCGCCTTCCCGCCGAACCCGCCGCCGAGGTAGGGCACGACGACGTTCACCATGTGCATCGGGACCTCCAGCCCCACGCTGAGGAGGTGCCTGACGGCGAAAGGCGACTGGGCGCTAGTCCAGACGTTGATCTGGCCGTTGGGGAGCCACTGCCCTATGCATGTGTGGGTCTCCATCTGGACGTTCTGCACCTGCGGCTGGCGGTACTCGTTTTCCACTATGAAGTCGGCCTCCTTGAAGCCGCGCTCGATGTCGCCCTTCCTGAGCTTGAAGTGGTTTGCCATGTTGGTGCCGGGCTTGGGGTAGATGAACGGGGCGTGCCTGTAGTCGCCCAGCTTTTCGTGAACGAGAATCGACGTGTCGTCTCTGGCCTTGTTGATGTCGAAGACTCCCGGCAGCGGCTCGTAGTCAACCTTTATCAGTTCGACCGCCCTCTCGGCTATCTCCTCGGTGTCGGCCGCAACCGCAGCCACTGGCTCCCCGACGTGCCGGACCTTATCCACAGCCAAAACTGTTTTGTCGCTCATGTAGATGCCGAACCTCTGATGGGCCTCCTCGCCCGTCAGGACGGCGCGGACACCTGAAAGCCTCTCGGCCTCGCTCGTGTCGATTTTCAGTATTTTAGCGTGGGCGTGCGGGCTCTTCAATAACCTGGTGTAAAGCATCCCTGGGAACCTGAGGTCGCCAGTGTAAACTGCCGTGCCGGTGACCTTTTCAACCGCATCGAGGCGCGGGATGTCCTTCCCGACGTAAGAATATTTCACCATTCGACCGGATTTTCGTCGGAGTGGGCTGTTAAAAAATTATCGCTGGCGTGCCGTAATTGGCCGCATTTTTCTCCCTTAAATACCTCGGCCACGCAAAGCTTCGGCGGGAGAACTACGAAGAACATGAAAAAGAAAAAACGCGGCATAACGGCCGCACAACAACCCTCATCAAGCAATTTACTCTTCGTGTTGTTTGATAAAAAAGTTTCGGTGCCAGCGTGGTGTAATGGCAGCACAACAGCCCTCATCAACTCCTCCGCGGGGGAGGAGAGCTGTAGTCGGGGTTCGATTCCCCGCGCTGGCATTGGCCCGTGCTCCGCGGTTCACGGGCCATACCAATCTTTTGTTAACCGTTTTTGGTTCACAAAATACATTTAACAACCATTTAACAATTACATTCGGTGAAATCTGATGGTCGCAGACCTGCTGGCGGCCGCCCTCCTCGGGGCTGCCGCGGTTTTGTACACGATGGGTGGATTTGCCGGGGGCTCTTTCTTCCTGGCGATACTTCTCTTTTCGGGGACGCCGGTCAGCCAAGCCGCGCTCTACGTCTTGATAATGAACCTGTTCTCGGCCGGAAGTTCTCTGCTCAGGTGGAAGGCGCACGCCTCGCGGGAGCTGCTCTGGTTTCTGGCTGGCTCCCTTCCGGCGGCGTTCATCGGCGGTCTAATCCCGCTCTCGAACGGTACCTTGAGGGCGATTATCGGCCTGCTGCTGGCCATCGGCGGAGTGACAGTGATTTTTTCGACCACAAAGATTCGGCGGGTGCAGCTGAAAGTTCCGGTCAGGGTTGCCATAGGCGCTGCCATAGGATTCGTGGCTGGCCTCACGGGGATTGGAGGCGGCATCTACCTTGCCCCGGTGCTCGTCTTTTTAGGCGTGGCGAAGCCGAAGACAATCGCGGCCACGACGACTGTTTTCATACTCCTGAACTCGGTCTCCGGTTTGCTGGCGAGGACGACCCAGCTTGCGGCGCTGACCCCGAACCTGCTGCTGGTCGCAGCGATCCCGGCGGTCTTTGTCGCGGCGCAGGTCGGAAGCTACATCGGCTCGCACAGGTTTTCGCAGGCGAACGTCAGGCGGACGATAGGCGCAATACTTGTGGTCATCGGGTCCTACTTCAGCCTCGGCGGTTGACAATGAAAAACGTCTTGAAATAATATTTTGCAAATTTCGGCCACAATAAATACACGAACGCATATAACTGATAGGTTGCATGGGAGCGCTAAACTACATCTCATACGTGGTCTTCGCGGCCATTTTCATCGGGATAGGCTTCACGCTGGTTTACCAGTACTCGCAGGGGGCAGCCGAGAGGGACTTCCTGGTCAGGGTGGAGGAGCTCTCAAACCAGATAAGGAACCTCTCGCTCCAGGACGCCGGCTCCTCGGCCAACTTTTCCATCACAGTCCCTTCGGGCTCGCAGCTCTCTTTTGAAAACACGATGGTGCTGGCGCAGGTGGGCGGCAGGGTGGAGAACTTCAACGCGGGGGTGGCCGTGAGCGGGCCGGCTTTCGACGGCGGCGGCTTCACTCTGAAGCTGCTGAGGACGCAGGAAGGGGTGACCGTCAGTGCGGCATGAAAAAGGCGGATCATCTTTCCCGCTCATCGTCATCTTTGGGGTCTTCCTTGCTTTCATGGTGACTTTCATCTTCATCTCTATCTACTCGCAGCAGGGAAACGCGAGGGTGGACGAGGCGGCAAGAGACTTGGCCGAAGACCTTGCGAGGACGGCCTTTCTCGCGACGTCCAGCGGCCACCTCACTCCTCTCGACCTGCCCGGGAACTTGGCCGGCAGCTCATACTCCGTTGGGATAGTGGACAACAGCGCATTCCTCGTCAGCATCACGACCGGCAGGAGGGCGGGGAGCAGCTACAGCGCGGTGGCCAACGTGACCCTGAGCCTGGACGGGACGCTATCCGCCGGCAGCCGCATCTACTTCCTGAAGGTCGGGAGCCAGCTAATCGTCAGCGACAGGCAGATGCAGGTGGCGGCGGAGAACGTCGTCGCGGCACCCTCGGGCAGCCCTCCTCAGTTTTACAACTTCGCGAAAAGCAACCCCAAGGAGGCGGCCGGAATCATGGCGTCATTCTTCCACCTGCTGGAGGTGGAGCCTGGGGCATCCTGGAACATCCTGACCTACAGGTGGGACGGCGGCTCCCTCGTGACGCAGGCGGCAGCGCCCGGGAAATCTTCGACTCTGCGGGCGAGCGGGGCAGAAAATACCACTGATGTGGGGTTTGTGGACAACTCCTGGGTCGTGTCTGCCGTCGAGAACGCCGAAAACATCGGGAGCTTCACTTCATGCCCATCCGCGGAAAATGCCTATCTGGGCGGGTGGCTTTATTCCCAAGACATTATCATGGAGCACCTAAGGTCGAGGAGCTGGAAGAGGCTTCAGGACAACGCCATAGTCACCATCCCGGCGACCGTGAACATCCGCGCCGCCGCCGTGACCACGAACGTCTCGACATATCCCGCGTGGAAGGTCGCATTTGAAGGCCAGACGATTTTCTACAGGGCGATCCCGTGGTGGGAGCAGGAGAACACACCGGGGTTCCTTTTCCAGTCTTCGCCATCGATCTACCCAGTGGTCTGAAGCGGGTCGCAGCGCAGTAATTTCACGAGCGTTTGGCCGGGGCCATTTTCTCGTTTATAAGGAACCTCCGCCCCAATCTCCGGCGGGAAAGATGAGAAAAGCTGCGGTTGCGAATGTTCGCATGCTCCAGATCATCTGAAGTGCTCGTAGCCCCTGTCCGGCAGCCGCCTCTTCCTCCAGTTCTCAAAGACAAAAACCCCCTTTCCCCTTGATACCTTCCCTATCACCGTCGCCTTCGTCCCGAGCCTTTTCAATGCGTTCAAAACTTTTCTCCAGCCACCGGGCCTCACCGTGAAAAGCAGCTCAAAGTCCTCCCCGCCGTAAAGCACAAAGTCGTCCGGCCTGAACCCTCGCTCGTAACAGAGGCAGCTCACGAGCGGGTCCTCAGGGAGGCTCTCCCGCTCGATCTCGATCATCACGCCGCTCTCCTTGGCCAGCTGCCAGAGGTTGGCCGCGAGCCCGTCAGTTATGTCGACGGCCGAAGTGACCACGCCGCTTTTTCCCAGAGCCAGCCCCTCCCTGACCCTTGCGGCAGGCCTGAGCTGGGCGTCAGTCAGCGCCTTGAACCTCTTTTGCGGGAGTTTATCCATCAGGATCCTCAGCCCGGCAGATGCCGATCCGATGTTCCCCGTCACAGCGACCAGGTCCCCGGCCTCGGCCCCTGCCCTTGTGAGCGGCTTCCATTTCTTCACCCGCCCGAGAGCCACCCCGGCGATGATTATTTCGTCGCTTTCGTCGAGGTCCCCCCCGACCACGTATGTACCATACTCTTTCGCCACAGAGTCCATCTCGAGCATCATCCGCCTGACAAATGCCATGTCAAGCTTCCTCGGCAGGGCCACCGAGAAAAGCAGCCCGAGGGGCTCCGCCCCCATCGCCGCTAGGTCGCTGAGGTTGGTGACAACTGCCTTCCTAGCCATGTCCTCTGGGGTGGCGCCCGGAGGGAAGTGCGTGCTTGAGACGAGCATGTCCGTGGTCGCCACGAGCCCGGCGCCATCCAAGTCAATGACGGCCGCGTCGTCACCAATCCCTATCCTGACCTTCGGCCCCTTCCTGAAGACCTTCCGCGCGACCTCTATCAGCTTTTTTTCCCCGACCTGGCTCAGCTTCATGGGACCACTCAAAGGAGGGGCAGCTTCCCTGTTATCTTGTCCACTTTTTCGGCTGGGGCCGGACCAATCGCGAGGGCCGTCACGGTCCCCGGCGGCAGCTCGGTTAGGCCGGCATCCTGCACAATGCCCTCGATGAGACCTGCTTCCTGCGCCATATCCTGAAGCTTCAGCAGATCCTTTTCCGCTTCCACCTCGACCACGACTTTTTTCTGGCCCTCCTCCAGCCATCCCCTGAACAACTCGGGCCGCTCCCTCCTGGTTTTTTCAGCGGAAATCACGGAACCGTGCGCCACTTGGACTGCGATCTTCCCTGGGCTCATCCCAAGGTCCCTTCTGACAACAATGACCTGCTTGTACCTGAACATCATGCCTTCTCCTCGGGCTTGGAGGAGTCAGGTGAAGCGCTCGGGTGCGCGGGCTTCGGCCTTCTCAACATCGAGAAAATTTTTCCGATCCCCTTGATGAACGCCCGCCAGTATGCTGAGACCACCGCGCCCCCTTTCCGGATGTAGACGCCGAAAAGCAGGACCCCGCTCGTCACCGCAACGGCGATTATGAAAGCCCCGAGCGTCAAGGAGCCGGCCCTCGCTATCGCGTAAGCCTCGTAAAGCATCACCATCGCGCCCAGGCCGAAGCTTGAGCCGATCCTAACCCAGAAGTCCATGTCCTCCATCCTCGGGTAAAGCACAAGCGCGAAGAGGAACCCTGGGATGAACACCAGCAGGGCCCCGGCTATGATGTACCCGATTATATCCAGCATCTTGCCACTCGTTAGGTTTTATCCCACCCACCCTAAAAGATTGAGGGTTGTTATGAAGTGGGATGTGGCGATTGTCGGGGGAGGCCCGGCAGGGTGCTTCCTCGGGAGGAACCTCGCCAAGGAGGGCCTAGATGTCGTGATCATCGAGGAGCACGAGGAGATAGGTAGCAATGTCTGCTGCGCCGGAATCGTTGGCGCAAGCGGGCTCCAAGAGATCGGGATAAAACCCGGTAAATGGGTGCTGGGCGAGCTAAAGCGGGCGGTTTTTTACCCTCCGTCCGGGGAGCCTGCAAAATTCGGCAGGAAAAAGACCGAAGCCTTCGTCGTTGACAGGTCTTTGTTTGACATGTGGTTGGGCGAGGAGGCCGCGAAAGCCGGCGCAGCCGTGCTTCTGAATACCAGATGCACTGGCGTGAAGCTGGGGAAAGATTGGCAGGGGCTTCTACTTGAAGGGGCTGATGGCGGCTGGCTGAAGGCTAGGCTGGTGGTCGGCGCCGACGGCCCGGCCTCTGTAGTCGCAAGGGCCGCCGGGCTAAGAAGCTTGAAAGGCGTGACAAGATGTGCGCAGGTTGAGTGCAAGGCGGATGTCGATGCGAGTACCGCTGAAGTTTACCTGAGCAAAAAATTCGCCCCGGGATTCTTCGGGTGGGCAGTGAGGGCCGGGGAAAAAACCAGGATCGGGCTAGGCACAACCGAGGGGAACCCGGTAAAACTCCTCCAGTCCTTCATGAAACACCATCCTGTAATGTCGGCCAAGATCTCAAATGTAAAAACAACTGGCTACTGCGCCGCCCCCATCCCGCCGCCCTTCTCCACCAAGATTTGCGCCGACGGGGTGATCCTCGTTGGCGACGCCGCCGGACAGGTGAAGCCTCTCACTGGCGGAGGCATCTACCTCGGCCTCTCCTGCGCAAGAATCGCCTCAGATGTCGTTGCCAAAACACTGGACCACCCGAGCGGAAAGAACCTTGCCGAATATGAATCGCGCGTGAAGAAGAAGTTCGGCATGGAGGTCCAGATGGGCCTGAGGGGGAGGCGGGCCTTCCAGAGGATGTCAGACGATGACCTAAAAGCTGTTGTCGAGCTTCTCCGGGACGAGGATGTGAAAAAACTGGTGGATGACAACTTCTCGTTCGACGACCACGGAAAGCTCCTCGGGGCGCTTGTGAAAAACGCTCCGGCCATTTTGAGAAAGGTCGGGGCTAGGCGTCTTGTAAAGTTCGCGAGGCTTTTCCTGACCTGACGCCGGCTGAACAATCCCCTAAAATACACGCGACAAACATTATGTGGAACATGAAGGTGGAAATAAGGCTGTTCGCCGACCTGCGGGAGCTCGCCGGTCAAAAATCTGTTCAGGAGGAGGTGCCGGAAGGGGCCACGGTCGAGGACGCTGTGAAAAAACTGGCAGGGCGGCTGGGCAAGGAGTTCCAGGGGAAGATCATCGATGATGCCGGGCGACTGAGGCAGATGTTCAGCATCCTCGTGAACGATAAATTGATAACCAACTTGGACGGGCCGTTCACAAAGCTCGGGGACGGCGACGTGATTTCGATATTCCCCCCTGTGGCGGGCGGCATGGGGAAGGCCGTGCTATACAAAGACATGAAGTTCTCAGTCCACCCTGAGGTCTACGAGCCGGCTGACGACACCCTGATGCTGGCTAAAAACCTGGAAACCAGGGCGGGCGAGAGGGTCCTTGAGCTGGGCACCGGCTGCGGGATGCTCGCGATCATGGCCGCGAAGGGCGGGGCCAAGACCGTGGCGACCGACATCAACCCTTCTGCCATAGAGTGCGCACGCGGGAACGCCTCCGCCCACGGAGTGGCCGACAGCGTGAATTTCCGCCTTGGAGACCTATTCGAGCCGGTGGCGGGGGAAAGGTTTGACCTCATCCTGTTCAACCCTCCCTACCTCCCTGTCGGGCCGGGGGAGGAGATCGGCGGGCGGCTTGACCGAGCCTGGGAAGCCGGGCCTGACGGGCGGGCGGTGATAGACAGATTTTTGCGGGAGCTGCCAGACCACTTGGAAAAGGACGGCAGGGCGATGTTTGTCCAGTCTTCCCTCTCGAACATCTTCAAAACGCTGAAGGTACTGAAGGAAATGGGCTTCCAGGCCAGGGTGATGCGGGAGAAGTTCTCTTTCGAGGAGCTTTACTTGGTGCTAGCGGCGAAAAATATGGACAAAATCGCGCCAAGGGGGGTTGCATCGCCCAGGCATTCAGTTTGTGAAAACTGTAATGAATAAGAAATCGAAGATGATTTTTTTCTCCTTATAAAGGTCCTTCACGCAAATGCTGGGAGGTGGAATCGATGAGGTATTCAACACCGCTCCATCTCTACGAGCGTGCAATCAAATTACATGAAACGAAAGGGTGGGGGAGCAGGAAGATTGAGAAAGAACTGGGAGTGGGAATAGTCAATCGGCGTACAATCGACAGCTGGATACATGAAGGCAGAAAACCAGTTGTTATAGGCGTTTTCGATGAAACCTATTCTCCAAATCTTTCTTATCTTCTTGGCGCACGCTACAGTGACTGTACTGCAACCAAGGAAGTGTTCAAGCTTGAAGCTATGGATAAGGATTTTGTCGAGGAATTTGATAGATGTCTTTCAAATGTTATGGGGCGACCATACAAAATTCACAACAGTAGGGGAATATGGGGTACCGAAACAGCTGTTCGATCAATCGTGAATTTTATGCAGAAGCCTCTCGACGCACACAAGCCAATAATCGATGCTTACCCAAAAGAGTTCCTCAGAGGATTCTTTGATGGAGAAGGACATGCTGGCGGACACAAAAGAGAAAAATATGTGTATGGTTACATAGGCGCAAAAAACACTAATTTTGAAGTCATGGAGTATGTGGGAAGGTTGCTAGACCTATTTTCAATTCACCACAAAATCTACAAAGTAAAAGAACAAGCGCAATTGTAAACCTTACTTGATGTTGTTCATAAATCGAGAAGGAGATGTTAAGCGCTTTCGCGAGCAAGTAGGTTTTTCGATTGTTAGGAAGGCTCAAAAGCTTGATATATTGATTAGAATACGTGATAAACAGGGGGAATTCAAATCGGGAAAAGACCACGCAAATGGAAAAAGAAGGGCCGCATGAGATGGAAGTGGGTCAGGAAAAGGATGCGGCGGAAGATGCGCAGGATAAGACAGCGCAAGATGGGCAGACTGGGCTGATTTTATAGACCCGTGAGGAAACATCTCTGGTGTTTTGATGGCTAGACGTTCAAAGGGATTGAAGAGCAAGGGGCGGGGGAAGTTCATGAAACACCCCCGCGAGCGCGGCCAGACTTCCGTGATCAGGGCCATCCAGGAGCTCCCGCTCGGGGCGAGGGTGGCTGTGATAATAGAGCCGAGCGTCACGAAGGGGCAGCCCCACCACAGGTACCACGGCAGGATCGGGGTGGTGGAGGCGAAAGTCGGCCGGGGGTATGTGGTCGGGGTGAGCGACGGAGGGAAGACAAAAAAGGTTATTTCAGGCCCCGAACACCTTAGAAGGGTGAGATGATGGTTGGAAAACAGGTCACTGCTGAAAAGCCGGTCTCCCTGTCGGAGGTCCTTGAAACCCTCGAGAAGGAGAAGAAGAAGGGGGATCTCGACTACACACAGCGGCTGGCCTACGACTATTCTCAAAAGTTCGCAAAGCTGGAGGCAAAAAAAGCCGGGGAAATGGTGGAGGAACTGCTGAAGCTCGGCAATCTCAAGGACCACCAGGTCATCTCCATCGTCAACATAATGCCTGAAACCAAGGAGGATCTGGAGCTCCTCTTTTTGAAGGAAAGGACGAAGCTCGAGGAAGGCGACATCAAAAAAATCCTCGAGATAGTCGAAAAGTACAGCAAATAAATGCCTGATTGGTGACTGCCTTGTCCGAGAAGAAGTATGAAGATAGAGCGGTAGTTCTTGATGTCCTGCAGCAGGGCCACCCGAACGACCCGAGGCCCGTCCACTTGAGGGAGCCGATACTGCAGGTCATAGGGGACACATTCTTCACCCTCCTTGAGGTGGTCCAGCTGCCGGGGACGACTTTCACCCCGCAGGAGAAAATCTACATCGGGAAAGAGGCGAGGGAAAAGGTTGAGAGGATAAAGAGGCGGGTGGGGTATGATGAGCTGACCACGACGGCAAAAGGCGAGCTGCAGGTCGCCATCCAAGCCATCGTCAGCGCCTCGCCGGAGAGGTTCATAGACTTTTTCAACAGGGCGGGGCCGCTCACGACCAGGTTCCACCAGCTGGAGCTGGTCCCCGGCATAGGGAAAAAGCTCATGTGGGCCATCATCGAGGAGAGGGACAAGGGGCCTTTCGCCGACTTTGACGACTTGGAGAAGAGGGTGAAGGGTCTCGCGAACCCTAAAACACTGATTGCCAAGAGGGTCGAGATGGAGCTCCAGGGCGCCGACAAGTACAACATCTTCGTCAGGCCCCCAACAAAAAAGGGGCCAGAAGAGCGGCGCTGAAGGCTGGGTGCAGGTTTAAAACCACCCAGATGGCAGTATTTTTGTGGTGCGATGGAGGACACTAAACGCGCCATGGGCGAAATCCTGGAGCACATCCAGTCGCTCCAGAAGAACGTGAAGGGGCATGAAGTAGAACAGTTCATAGACGCCTTGCTGAAGTCAAAAAGGGTCTTTGTTGTCGGAGCTGGAAGGTCTGGTCTGGTAGCGAAGGCGTTCGTGATGAGGCTGATGCACCTTGGTATGGATGTTTATGTGATCGGGGAGACAATCACCCCGGCTCTAAGGGCGAAGGACACCCTGCTCGCGATTTCAGGGTCGGGGGAAACAGAGCTGATAGTTGAAACGGCGAAGATAGGCAAAAAAATAGGTGCCAAAATAATCGCGGTCACGACATATCCAAAGTCACCGCTCGCCAAACTCGCTGATGTGGTTGTGACCCTGCCGGGAAGGAAGGAGGTGGCGGCCATAGCCGACTACATGAAGCGCGAGCTGTTTGGGGAGTACGCCCCGCTGGCGCCGCTCGGGACACTCTTTGAGGTTGGCGTAATGGTTTTCTTGGACGGGGTCATCGCAGCGATGATGGTGAAGCTGGGGAAGAAGGAAGAGGACCTGAGGGCCCGCCACGCGACAATCGAGTGATGTGTTTTAAAAACATCGGCGGTCGCGGCTTCCCCTGCGCGCATTTTTTCACCACAGCGCTGAAGTGGGAACTAAAACATTCACTTTATGGTCTCAAGGATGCTCAGGGCGCTCCATATCTGCGTCCTGGCGTGGATCGGCATGTTGGAGTCGCTGCTTATCTCCTCGAGAGTTATCCTGGCAGAAGCTGCCCTGACCACCAAGTCTTCATCCTTCTTCAGAAGCGCTACCATGGCTTCGCTGGCAGCCCTCCGGATGTTGCGGGGGACTGTGGTATCTCCGCTGACGCGCGTCATGATGTCTACCACTTGTTTGAGTTTTTCTTCGAATGACATTTGCGACACCTGCCATGGCAGTCAACTAACTTTTAGAGTGGGCCCTCATAAGGGTTTTGAGAGGATGGAAGAAGAGAGACTTTCCAAGATAACAGAGATGCTGCTCTCGGGCGGGAAGATGCTCGGGGTCCACTGCGGGAAGTGCATGAGCCCGCTTTTTGATGTCAGGGGGCGCGTCCTCTGCCCGGTCTGCAAGGCTGAGGCCCGGCCGCAGGCGCCGAATGCCGGGGTTGAGACCCAGCCTCTGAAGAAGGTCGAGGCGGCTCTGAATGCGAAGCTGGACTCCCTGTCTGAGCAGCTTGCGAGAGAAACTGACCATGCCAAGGTCGCCGCGATTCTCGACAGCATAAAGTCGACTCTGGAAGCAATCGAGAGGCTGAAGCCCACGAAGGGGTAGGGGGAAGCAACTTGGATTTGGTGGACATCATCAGGATTCTCGTCCCCGGCATCCTGCTCGGCGTGTTCGTGGGGATGGTCGTCGCGTCCAGGCCATTCCATCTCGAGAGGCTCCGCCCGCGCTTCTGGCTTAGGGCCACAAGGAGGATGAAAAGGAGGCATTGGGTGGTTCTCATCACGGTGGCGCTCTGGGTGGCGGCCGCCTCTCTTGTTGTAACCAACTTGGTTTCGAATTATTTCTACCAGGTCGGGGCGCCTCTGGTGAACCCTGCGGAGTACCCGTTCACCCAAATCCAGCAGGACTACCCCTGGCTCGTCCTGATAGCCGCAAACATCCTGCCGGTGTTTGAGGAATGGGTTTTCAGGGGGATTCTGATAGACGAGTTCATCAGGCGCGGCAGGTCAAAGGCCTCCGCGGTGTTTTTCTCCTCGATCCTGTTCGCCGCGTTCCACCTCTCCAACCCCGGCACGTACATCTCCTTCGCCCTGACGCTCATACCATCCAGCATACTTCTTGGGATTACTTACCTCAAGGTGGGCCTGGGTGGGGCGCTGCTTGCCCACAACTCTTACAACTCATTCCTAGTCATAGTCGACGCTGTCAGCAGGTGAAGCAGAAAATACAGCCGTTTTCAATCTATGCCAATCTTTTTGCACTGCTCGTCCACCATCCTCTGAATCTCCGCAATGTCTTTCTCTGTCAAGTGCCTGTACCTGCCCTGAACCTTCAAGTATTCAGCAACGGGCCTTCTTTTGGGGGGCTTGAAAGTGACGCTCAACTGCCCGTTCTCAATCTCGTATAGAACCCAAGCGCCTGTCAAAACTGAAAGCCGCGCGACCTCGATTGTCCTGTCTGGTTCTATGCGCCAGCCTGGTGTGCAGGGGGCCTGAACATGAATGTAAGATGGGCCCTTGATTGAAACAGCTTTTTTGACTTTCTTGATCAGGTCGAGTGGGTAGGCGACAGAGGCTGTTGCGACGTACGGTGCGCCGTGGGCAGCTATAATTGTAGGCATGTCCTTCTTTGGCCGATCCTCCCCACGAAGAAGTTTTCCAATTGGAGTCGTAGTCGTCCAAGCTCCAAATGGTGTGGCGCCACTCCGCTGCACCCCCGTGTTCATATAGGCCTCGTTGTCGTAGCAGATGTAAACCATGTCCTCGCCTCGCTCAACCGCGCCGGAAAGTGCCTGAAACCCTATGTCTGCGGTGCCGCCGTCCCCGGCTATCGCCACTGCCTTAACGTTGCTCTTTCCAAGAACCTTCAAGGCCCTGGAAACTCCGGAAGCAACCGCGGCTGCATTTTCAAACGCCGCATGAATCCACGGCACCCTCCAGGAGGTCTGCGGGTAGGGAGAGGAGATGACTTCCATGCAGCCGGTCGCCATGCTCACGACTACGTCCCTCCCGAGCGCCTTCAAAACGTGACGAATCCCTAACACACAGCCGCACCCGGCGCAGGCCGCGTGCCCCGGCGCGAAGAGTTCAGCCTCTGGTATGTCCTTCATTCTTCCAACCCCACCACCTTTTCCCTGAGCCCGAGCCACATGACGGGCTGCTTGACCTTTCTCTTTTCAGCCGCTTTCGCAGTTTCTCTAACGGCAGTCCTTATCTGAAGAGGCGAAACATCCCTACCTCCAAGTCCGCAAATGAAGTTGAGCGCCAGCGGTGGCGACTTGACTTTTGAAAGCGCGGCCACGACATCAAGATAAAGCGCGCCCGCCGACCCCAGCGAAATGTCCTTTTCAATCACTGCAATTGCTTTTGCGTCTCCAATCGCTTCAACCAGCTCTTCATCTGGGAAAGGCCTGAAGCTTCGCACCCGCACGAGCCCGATCTTGCTGCCTTTCTTCCTGTACTTGTCCACGACATCTTTCACAGTGCCGGCCAGTGACCCCGCCGTCACCGCGATTATTTTTGCATCGTCGCTCCTGTACTTCTCCACCAGCCCGTACCCCCTCCCAAATTTTTTCTTGAACTCGCGGTCAACACTCAGAATTGTCTCCTTCGAGTCCCTCACGGCCTTCTGGAGCGCGTACCTGAATTCTGTATAGTAATCCGGCACTCCCACCGCGCCCATTGTCACAGGATGTTCAGGATTGAGGGGTGTTGGGTAGCTGTATGGCGGGAGGAAGCCGTCCACATCATGTTGCTCAGGCACCTCGATAGGCTCAGCCGTGTGTGACAGAATGTACCCGTCGTAGCAAACAATAACGGGGATCAAAGTTTCTTCGGCAATCTTGAATGCTTGGATGGTTGTGTCAATCACTTCTTGGTTGTCCTCGCAATAGAGCTGAATCCACCCTGCGTCCCTGACGGCCATCGAGTCCTGCTGATCGCACCATATCGAGAGAGGGGCTGAAAGGGACCTGTTGGCGTTCGTCATCACTATCGGGAGCCTCAGGCCTGACGCCACGAAGAGCATCTCGCTCATCAGCATCAGCCCTTGCGAAGATGTTGCCGTGAAAGTCCTGACGCCCGTTGCTGCCGCTCCTATGCAGGCACTCATGGCGCTGTGTTCTGACTCCACCTTTATGAACTCGGCCTCTAGGTCTCCGCTCGCCACGAATTCCGAGAGCTTCTCGACAACCGCCGTCTGGGGAGTTATCGGGTAGGCCGAAATCACCTTCACCTTTGCAAGCTTGGCCGCGATGGCCGCCGCCTCGTTCCCGTCAAGGAGCTGCTTCATCTTTTTCCCTCACCATCACTATCGCCTTCAAGGGGCACTCGCGCGCACATATTCCGCACCCCTTGCAATATCTGTAATCAATAGCGTGAGGCTTCCCTTTTATTATCGCGGGCTCAGGGCAGTAAAGCCAGCAAAGGGAGCATGCCGTGCACTTTTCAGGTATTATCACAGGCTTGAATGTCCTCCAGCTTCCCGTGTGGACTTTCTCGGAAGAGCCGGCTTCGGTTATCACAATGCTGCGTTTCTTTTTCATCCAATCACAGTTTGCTCGTAAGCTTTTATCACAGCTGCCGCATTTTTTTCTGCGGCTTCCCCCTTGAACCTTTTCTTGACGGCTTCCACTGCCGAGTCCAATGAAACAATTTTTGTGGCCTGCGCCAACGCCCCGATCATGGCCGTGTTTGTGATTGCGGCGCCGATTGTCTCCATCGCTATCGAGGTCGCGTCGACGAAAGCGACCTTGGCACCCTCGAGCTGAGGCGGGTTTTTGGAGTTGATCACGATGATGCCGTTCTTTTTTATTCCGGCCGAGACGTTCACGACCTGCGGGAGGAGGGGGTCGAGCACCACTACATGGTTGGGCTCGTAAATCTGGCTCCTGCTGCGTATGGGCTTTTTGTTTATTCTCGTGAAGGCCAGGACAGGGGCGCCGCGCCTCTCGGCCCCGAAAAATGGGAATGCCTGGCTGTACTTGCCTTCCAGAAATGCGGCATCCGCCAAAAGCCGCGCTGCCGTCACGGCGCCTTGGCCTCCCCGGCCGTGGAATCTGACTTCTATCATTTTCTGAAAACACTAATTTGGCGTTTGCTTAAGCCTTTCTTTTAGGATGCAGAAAAACCAGCCAACGACGCACTGCGCCACAAAAATCACGGTCGATTGCGAACGTTCGCAACCAAAAGCCATACGTGCGCCCGGCGGTAAATTTTTACGCCTTCCAGAACAACCCTCCACGAGCGAATGGCGGAGTATAAGATAGGCGGCTACATGGGGAAGGTGCTGGAAGTTGACCTGACCCGCGGGAAAACAGTACAGCAGAAGCTCGATAAGGAGCTCGCCATGAACTACATCGGGGGGAACGGCCTCTGCGCCAGACTTTTGTTCAATTTGCTGAAGCCTGGGATCGACCCACTCAGCCCTGAAAATGTCCTGATATTCGCCACCGGCCCTCTCAACGGGACTACTTGGTCACAAACCGGCAGGTACGAGGTCGCGGCAAAGTCCCCGCTGACTGGCTTTTACGGCGAAGCCAACTCCGGAGGCCACTGGGGCTCCGAGCTGAAGTACTCCGGCTTCGACGCCATCGTGATTCACGGCAGGTCGGAAAAACCGGTTTACCTCGATGTTGAAAACGGCGCTGCCCAGCTTAAAAACGCGGAGAGACTCTGGGGCAGGGACGCCCTCGAGACAGAGCAGATGCTGCGCGAAGAGAAGGGGGATGGATGCCAGGTGGTCTCAATCGGGCAGGCGGGAGAGAACCTCGTCAGGTTTGCGGCCATCATGCACGACTACCGCTCGGCCGCCCGCACGGGACCTGGCGCTGTCATGGGATCGAAGAACCTTAAGGCAATCTCCGTCCGCGGGGACTTCAGCGTCCCCGTTGCCGATCTGGCCGAGTTCTCGAAGCTGGCCACGGAAGCTAGAAAAAGAATAGTTTCCCACAAGTTCTCCGCCTCGACCACAAAGTACGGGACAACCATCCTCGTCGAACTCATGAACGAGATAGGCCGCTTCCCCACGAGGAACTTCCAGAGCGGGGTCTTCGACAGGGCGCGCGAGATTGGCGGCGAAAGGATAGTCAAAGACTTCAAGCTGAGGGATCGCGCGTGCTTCGGCTGCGCGCTCCGCTGCGAGTGTTTCCTTGAAAACAGGGCAGGGGGCAGACCGCTGGAGGGGAAAGTGGAGTACGAAACTCTCTCCAGTTTCGGCGGGAGGTGCGGGAACTCCGACATGGAGTCAATCCTCTACGCCAACAGGCTCTGCAACATCTACGGCCTCGACACTATCTCTTGCGGGGGGACCATCGCCTTCGCCATGGAGTGCTACGAGCGCGGCCTCCTGAAGAAGGCTGACACGGGCGGGATTGACCTGAGCTGGGGCAATGGAGAAGCGATTGTCGAATGCATAAATAAATTGACAAGGCGGGAAGGCTTCGGGAACCTGCTTGCCGAAGGGACGGACAGGCTCGCCAAGAAAATCGGCCATGCAGCCGAGGAGTTCAACATGACTGTCAAGGGGATGGACGAAGCGGCGCAGGACGGGCGGGCCCAGAAGTCGATGGGGCTCTCCCATGCCACCGCCAACAGAGGTGCCGACCACCTCACATCCTTCGAGGTCCTGAGCGAGGTCGGCTTCGTCGAGGAGATAGAGAGGAGGTTCGGGAAAAAAGTCATGCCGGAGGGCGCCGACCGCCTGAACCCAAAGTACAAGGCGCTGATGGTCAGAGACGGGGAGAACTTCTGCGCGGTGGTGGACTCCCTTGTGACATGCAAGTTCGGCGCCTGTTGGCCGCCTGTCTTCTACTTTGAGGATTACGCGAGGGCCTTAACAGCCGTCACGGGGATCAGGCACACGGCAAGCTCCCTCTTCACGACCGGCGCCAGGATATTCTCACTCGAGAGGGCGTTCAACATCCGTGAGGGGGTCACCCGCAAGGACGACAGGCTGCCTGGCCGCATGATAAAATCACCTGCCCCTGAGGGTCCGCCGAAGGGCCACATCGTGGAGCTTGACTACATGCTTCCTGAGTACTACCAGCTACGGCAGTGGGACTGGAACACAGGGTGGATTCCGCGGGCGAGGCTGGAGGAGCTCGGCCTAGGGGACGTGGCAAACGAGCTTCAAAACATGAAAAAACTGCCGTGAAGCTGCCTTTGCAGTTATTTTATAAAATGCGAGGTTCGACCGCCAGATTACTCCGTGGCGGCTAAGCCGCGCTTTTCGTCTGTCGATCTTTTTCCAGTCCCGCGGTCTCAGCGCACCGCTGCCAGTGCTCTTATCCGCGTCCTTCCCCAGTCGCTGGGTTTCTCCGCGGCTCCCCCAGGCCCTTGAGCCAAGGTTTGGCCTTGCGGACTGGCTTTTCCCCGCAATAGCTCTTTTTGAATTTTTGCCCTATTTAAACTTTCGGAAATGGGAAAATCGCCCGATATAAAGTATTTATATAACTCCCGCGAGCGAGAGCCCGCCCACGATGGTGATAAGCATGAGAAGGATGGTTAAGCGTCCAAGCCAAGGGTGTATCTTCCGTATTTTCGGGCCGTAGGTTTTTGATTTTAATTGGGCGTAGCCTGAAACCGCTGTGATGACAACAAGGGCGATCGTGACCGCGCCCAACAATGCATGCGGGGCTCTGAAGTGAACTCCCGAGGTCGACTGCACATAGTAAATTGCCATTATCAGCCCCAACAGGGAAAAAAGGGCGCCCGAAATCTCAAGCCTTCTGTGGACCCTGAGCCACCATGGCCTGTTTTTCATGTACCTGGAGACGCCCGCACCGGCGACCGTGAGCGAAAAACCGAAGATCATCAGGGTTGCGTGGTATTGCCACATGTTGCATCACCACCACCTGCCGCTCAATGCAATTAAAACTAACACATCCATACGCGCCGACATCCTCCTCCCGTAAGACACAACGGCAATGTTTAAAATGGCCGGGAAAAAATATCACGGCGTGAGCATGCATTTTACAGCTGACGAAGAAAGGATGCTGGCCGGAGAGTACGGTGAGGTTGTCGAGAGGAACTTCAGGCTTCTGGTCAGGCTGGGGGAGATATACGGAGCCGACCGGATGCTGCCTGTGGGCTCGGTCCAAGTGGCTGGAGTCTCATACAAGTCCATCGGCGACCCTGGGCTGGAGTTCCTGGAAGACATAGCCAGGACGGGGGTCAAGGTGAGGGTGCCCGCGACGCTGAACCCCCCAGGCATGGATCTTGTCGACTGGAAGGAGCTTGGCTTCCCTGAGGATTTCGCCGGGAAGCAGCTGAAGATCATCGAGGCATTCAAAAAGATGGGGATAATGCTGACGGCCACATGCACCCCCTACCTCGTTGGTAATATGCCCCGCTTCGGCGAGCACATCGCATGGTCGGAGTCGTCGGCGGTCTCCTTCGCCAACTCGGTCATCGGGGCCAGGAGCAACAGGGAGGGCGGGCCGTCGGCGCTCGCAGCCGCCATATGCGGAGTCACCCCCAACTACGGGCTGCACCTGGATGAGAACAGGAAGCCCACCCTGCTGGTCAGGGTGAATGCCGAGCTGAAAGAAAACGCGGATTTCGGGGCGCTCGGCTACCACGTCGGCAAGATAGTCAAGAGCGGCATCCCATACTTCCAAGGGATACCCCACGCATCAGTGGATAACATGAAAGCCCTTGGTGCCGCGATGGCCGCCTCAGGGGCCGTAGCCCTCTACCATGCCGAAAGAATAACTCCCGAAGCCTCGATGATGACGGTCGACGGCTTGGAATCCATCGAGGTCGGCGACAAGGAGCTTCTTGACGCATACAAGACACTGAACACGGGGCAGGATCCTGACATCGTGATACTCGGCTGCCCCCATGCATCCCTGAACGAGATAGCAAACCTCGCATGCAAGCTCGAAAGCAAGAGGCTCAAGAAGCCGCTTTGGATCTGTACGGCAAGGTCTACAAAGGAGACTGCATCAAAGATGGGGTTCACCAAAATAATAGAAAACGCGGGCGGAAAGGTCGTGGCTGACACTTGCGCCGTCGTCTCCCCGATAGAGAGAATGGGATTCAAGACCACGGGCGTCGACTCAGGTAAGGCGGCCAACTACTTGCCGGGCTTCTGCAAGCAGCAGGTGGTGTTCAGGAAGCTGGACGACCTCTTGATTGGGCGGGCAGCGTGAGGGCGGAGGTAATTTAAGTGGCAAGGAATATTCCAAATGGTGTCCGATTGAAAGCTCCAGCAGTACTGTGCCTTTTCGCGCTGATGCTTCTGACCCTGCCCGTCTCAAGCGCCGCGGATGAATCCGCAGTTTACACCTTCACGATAAACTATCAAATACAAAACACCAGCCAATACCCTGCTATCAACGCGCGGGCCACAATTTACCTTTTTGACAATATCACCGGGTGGGCTAACCAACAGGTTCTGAGCGAAAGCATAACCCTGAACGGGCAGCCCTACACCTCTTCACAAATCACCAAGACGTCGGACAACCGATGGGTGGAAATCCAGATTGGAACCATGCCGGGAGGCTCCACAAAGACAATTTCTGTCACCCAGACCTTGAAGGTCACGACCGTCAAATTCTCGATAAACCCTGACTCGGTGGGGACATCCTTCCCCTCAGATGTGACCCAATTTACACAGCCGGTAGCGGGTCTGTACGAGAGCAACAACTCCGCCATCTCCACCCGGGCGCTGAGCCTCACCGAAAACACGGTGAACACATACTACAAAGCCAAACAAATTCTGGACTGGGTGATAAGCTACATGACCTACCAGCGCCAGAGCACCGAGCATGGAGCACTATACGGGTTCAATGCGAAGGTCGGGGACTGCACTGAATATTCCAACCTTTTTGTGGCGCTGGCAAGGGCGGCCGGGATACCCGCCAAGGGGATTTCGGGCAACGCCTATCTCACGATATACAACGTCACAGGCTCGGGGGCCGACATAAACACGGTCGGGCACGCCTGGCCGATATTTTACCTGCCTAACTACGGGTGGGTGCCTGTGGACGGTGTCTGGCCATTGAACGTGGGGTCGTTCGGGAAGAGCGACTACTTCCACATAGTGGGCGCTTCAACAGGCGGGGAGGGAGTGGTTGACTCCCAGGGAAGCATAAACTGGCCGGGGCCTGGCGCCATTTCAACAAACTGGCAGTACTATGTCGGGCAGCCTGTGGCAAGCGGGGACGTGACTAGGGACATCTCGGGAACGGTAGCTCCTGAGGTTCTGCTGGACATCACAGTTGAACCATCCTCACAGATAACTGGCGACAACATGGCAGTGACAGTGACCGTAAAGAACATGGGAAAGAACAGTGCTGAAAACCTCTCCCTCGCACTCGATCTGGACACAACCTATTTTGAGGCACCTGCCTCTCAGACAAAATCAAGCCTGACCAGCAACGAGCAGTGGGTGGCGACGTTCAGCACGCGCCTGAAGGATAACGCCTACGGGAACAGCCACGCCATAAAGGCGAACGTCAACTATGCGACCTCATACTCTGGATTGACTGGGGGGCTGCTGGCCACGGGCGAGCGGGGGCTTTCCATAGCTGCCAGACCGGAATCTCCGCTGGTGTCCCAGGACTTCCTGCTTTACATTCTTATAGGGGTCGTCATCGGGGTGGCTGTCGCTGTTGCAGTTGCAGTGGCACGGCGATGATTTTATAACCGGCAGGACAATTTAGAGTGATGATATGTACTGGTTCTCCGGAACTGTGGTCGCTGTAAGGTGCGACGATGGAGTGGCCATTGCCTCGGACTCCAGGGGGACTGCATACTACCATGTCCTCAGCAAGAGGGTCCAGAAGATATTCAAGCTTGAGGAAAGGATAGGGGCCGCCGTGGCCGGGAGCACTGGGGATGTCCAGAGCTTCGTGGGGATGCTCAAGACAGAGGCGAACCTTTACAGGCTGAACGAGGGGCGGTCTGTTTCCACGAGGGGGCTAGCCCAGATGGCATCCAACCTCCTCCACGGGCGCAGGTACTTCCCGTACATCCTTGAGGGGATGATTACGGGGATGGACAGCGACGGGGCCCGCCTCTACTTCTTGGACCCTGTCGGGGGGAAGCTGGAGGAAAAGAAGTTCGCAGCGGGGGGGACGGGGGCGACTGTGGCTTACGGCGTGCTGGAAGGCGAGTTCAAGGACGGCATGAGCTTGGAAGAGGCTGCCAGGCTGGCGGCCAAGTCGATCCAGACTGCGATTGAAAGGGATGCCGCGACCGGGGAAAGGACCGTCGTCGCGACAGTGAACAAAAAGGGCTACAGGGAGCTCTCAGAGGAAGAAGTTTCAAGGCTGCTCGCGGGTTGAGCGATATCAGAATCTTTTAAAGCGGACCACTCCTTCTGAGACACGCTCAAGGCGTCGGTGGGGCATTGAGCGATGCATTGCTTGCAGAGGTCGCACTTTATCGCCTTGCCCCGGTCAGGGTTCACCCAGATCATCTCGTAAGGGCAGGCCACAACGCAAACGCCGCACCCATCGCACTTGGTCTCGTTCACAAAAACAATCCCTGTCTTCTGGTTCCTGGCAATGGCTTCTTCTGGGCAGGACTCCAAGCATGGGGCATCCACGCACTGCCTGCATGTCTCGATCCTGTCCGAGCGGTAGCCTCTGAATATCCTGAGGCGCGCGCGCTTGGGGTTCATCACCTTCTCCTTCTGCTGCGCGCAGTAGAGCTCGCATATCCTGCAGCCGGTGCATTTCTCTGGGTCTCCATAGAGATGAGGCATGCCGATCCCTCACGCTCCAAAGATGTTTCTTACGTACTCCGACTCCTGCTTCAGGATGTCCAGCGAGTCCATTATCTGCTCGTTGCTCTTCATGGCCGTCTCCAGGACAACCACCTCCACGCCCGCCGCCTTCACCATTTCAGAGTACCTTTTCAAGTTCTCCTTTTTCAGCAGGCCCCACTCCAGATGGATGGGCGGGTGAAACATCTTTTTTCCTGGAACATAGTCGTTGAGGTGGACTTCCTTCATGTAGCCTTTTGGGATCTTCTTCATCGAGTCCTCGGGCGGGTCGGGGATCTGGGAGCCTGTGTCAGCCCTTGTGAACCAGTGGCCGATATCGAAGTTGAAGTAGATGTCCACGCCCCTGCTCCTCAGCTCCTCCACGAGGGAGATACAGTCCTCGAGCTCGCTGTAGATGCCGTCGAAAGCCGTGTTGTTCTCGAGGTGAAGAAGCAGGCCCAACTCCTTGGCGAACTCTCCAAGCTCAACTATGCTGTTGACGATCGAGGAGCGGATGATCGCGTTGTACTTCCCCAGCCTGTGGTAAAATGGGGCAGAGCCGGGGTGGATGTTCACATAAATGGCGCCGACGTCCGAGGCGAACTTCATGCAGCGCTTGTGGAACTCGACGGCCGTCCTGCGCTCCTCCTCCCCAGGGGAGCAGATGCTGCCGCCCACGTAGGAATATGGCAGGTGCAGGGAGAGGCTGATCCCCGCGTCCTCGGCGGCCTTCCTGATCTCCTCGCGGCGGCTCTGGTCGAGGCGGACGTAAGGGTTGGGCGGGTCTGAGTCAAGCTCCACATGGCTCATGCCCAGCTCCTGGGTGACCTTGAGCTGCATCTCGACATCAAGCTTAGCCTTCTCGAGCCCTATCGCGTTTACGGACGCCAAATCCAAGTTGCCGTGCTCGAATGCGCGCCTGTCTTCATTGTTCAGGTGGTCGAGGACCAGGCAGTTAGTGTAGTCGCGGCCCAGCTTCATTTGACCGGTTCAAACTCTGCCGGGGGGTTTTTATCCTTGTGGATTTCAGTTGAAGCCGATGATTGAACTAGCTTTATTTCTGGTAGGTCTGCTCATCGCCAGCCTGTCCTCCATGATAGGACTGGCCGGCGGAAGCTTCATGGTGCCGACTCTTGTGCTTGTCTTTGGCCTGACTACTCAAAGGGCTGTTGGTGCGAGCCTTTTCGCGATAATGTTCCTCACTATATCGGCGACTGTGGCTTACGCGCGCCAGGGAAAAGTGCATTACAGGGTCGGGCTGCTGCTCGACACGCTTGACGTGCCAGGTGCCGTGCTGGGAGCTCTCATCACCACACTTGTTGCCTCGGCGGTGCTAGCGGGGATGTTCGGTGGTCTTTTGCTTTTCATCGCCATTTACATGATTTTGAGAAGAAACTCGAAAACAAGTTCAGACCCAAAATCGTGCAGCCTATCCAAGCGCAACATGAGTTACTGCATGCTGGGGAGCTTTGCAAGCGGCGTGGTCTCTTCAATGTTTGGGATTGGGGGCGGCGTCATTGACGAAGCCGTGATGATTCTCCTGCTTGGCATGTCCATCCATCTTTCTGCAGGGACAGCGATGTTTGGGATGGCGATTACCACTGTTGCGGCCGTGATTCCACACTGGTTTTTGGGGAACATCCTGCTCGGTTATGCTGTGCCGCTGGCCGCAGGCTGTCTAATAGGCGGTCAGATTGGGCCTTTTGTTTCAAAAAGAGCGCGAGCAAGCACGTTGAGGAAGATCCTGGCGGTGGTGTTTGTTTTCATAGGCGTGCGGATGATACTGGTGCCGCTCATGGGCGGTTGACACACGTGCAAATTCACGAATGCACGGCACGGCACAAGGGTTTATAGAGTGTGCGACGATTTTCATGAGATGAGGATGAGCGGGAACACGTTCGGGAAGATTTTCAGGGCGACGACTTACGGGGAGTCGCACGGCACCGCAGTCGGAGTTGTGGTTGACGGAGTCCCGGCAGGAATGCCGCTGAGCGAAGCAGACATCCAAGCCGAGCTTGACAGGCGGCGACCCGGCCAGTCCATCCTGACCAGCCCAAGGAAGGAGGAGGACAAGGTCGAAATACTGTCTGGTGTCTTCCAGGGAAAGACTCTCGGCACTCCAATTTCTATGATTGTTCGAAACGCCGATGTTGACTCGGCCCCTTACGAGGAAATAAAAAACAAGCCACGCCCGGGCCATGCCGACCTGACTTTCTGGATGAAGTTCGGCCATGTCGACCACAGAGGGGGCGGCAGGAGTTCAGCCAGGGAAACTGTCGGGAGGGTCGCGGCCGGAGCAGTGGCCAAAAAACTGCTGGCCGTCCACAACATTGAGATACTCGGTCACACAGTTGAGGCAGCGGGAGTGGCAGTCAAGCGCGAAATTTCCCCCGATGAAATCCGCAGGAATGTCGAAGACAACCCGATGAGGTGCGCCAACCACGAAGCCGCTGAGTCTATGAAGAAAAAGGCGCTAGAGGCGGCGAAGGAAGGGGACACCACCGGAGGAGTAGTGGAAGTCATCGCACTGAACGTACCGCCGGGCCTGGGGGAGCCGGTCTTCGGCAAGCTGAGCGCTGACATCGCCGGCGCCATGATGTCCATCGGGGCCGTGAAGGCTGTGGAAATAGGCGCCGGGAAAGAACTCGCCAAGATGCGCGGCTCCCAGTCAAACGACCCGATCATTCTGAAGAAGGGGGCAATAGAAATGAAGACAAACCTTGCAGGCGGAATTCTCGGAGGGATTTCCACAGGGATGCCTATTATCGTGAAGGTGGCTGTCAAACCCCCCTCATCTATAACGAAGCCGCAGCGCACGGTGGATCTGGAAAAAATGGAAGAGACTGAGATCAAGCTTCGCGGGAGATTTGACCCCAACCTCTGTCCGCGGGTGGTCCCTGTAGCCGAGGCAATGCTGGCCCTGGTGCTGGCCGACCACATGATCATGGCGGGGAAGGCTGACCCTGACAAATTCCGAAAGGAATCACGATGAAAAAAATGATGGGCGAGGCTTCGGCCTTCGGCTCCGCGACCGTTGTGAATGCATTTGCCGCTGGGAAGGGGGCTGCCTTCGGTATCGACCTGAAAGTCAGGGCGAATGTCAGGCCCATTGCGGATTCAAAGACAATCAAGGGGAAGATTGTCGGCGCAAAGGAGAGCCCAAAGCTCATCGAGATCTGCGCTAGGAGGACCATGGAACACCTGGGGGCCAGGGGGTTCGGCGCAGATGTCGAGACGAGGTCTGAAATCCCGATTGCCGTCGGCCTCTCAAGCAGCAGCGCCGCCGCCAACGCGGTCGTCATGGCGACTTTTTCTGCTTTCGGGAGGAGGGCAAAGGCGGACGAGGTTCTAAATATCGGAATAGATTCAGCTTTCGATGCGGGGGTCACCTTGACCGGGGCTTTCGACGACGCCGCGGCATCTCTTTACGGCTACGGGGTGGTGACGGACAACCTCAAGCGAAGGGTGCTCAAGAGGTTCAAGGTCGACCCGAGGCTCAAGGTCCTGGTCCATGCGCCGCCGTTCAAGACTTACACCAGGGGACTGAGGAAGATGAAGTTTGACGCAATCAGGGCTGGCGCCGAGGCGGCCCACGGAATGGCGATGAGCGGCGACATCTGGGGAGCCATGACCTTAAACGGCTTGCTTTACTCAAGCGCACTGGGGCAGGACGCGGTCCCAGCAATCGAGGCTCTGGCGAAGGGAGCCATGGCGGCTGGACTCACTGGGACGGGGCCGGCGACTGTCGCTGTGGCGTCTCGTGACATCGCGGGGGAGATAGCCGCCGCCTGGATGAAAAGACCGGGGAAAGTGATTATAACTTCTCCAGCCAAACTGGGTGGGAGGACGGTTACATGAGCGAAAGCAGGCTGAAAGAGTTCAGGAAGCAGATCGACAGCTTGGACAACCAGATAATCTCCCTTCTGGCGCATCGCCTCAAGGTGGGGCAGGAGCTGGCCTCCCTGAAGAAAGAAATGAAGCTGGGTGCGAGGGACGAGCTGCGCGAGCGGGCGGTCATCGACAGGGCCCGGGAGCAGGCAAAGCTGCTCGGGGTCGACCCTTCTTTTGCCGAAAGCGTGATGAGGCTCGTCATGGCGCAGATGGTCGGCGAGGAGAGGGAGCACATGGGGGAGGTCGGGATGTGGGCGAAGGTTCAGCAGGCATTCAAGGATTTCCCGGCCCAGCTCAACGTCGCGAAAATAATATTCAAGCATGGACTCAGGGTCGGGAAGGATGGGGACGTCCTCTGTGGCAACATGAGGGTTCCGGCCGTCCAGATTGCCGAGGCGGCTGGGGTGGACAGGCGGGTGGTCGACCTCACCGCCGAGAGAATCCTGAAAGACGAGGGGCTGGCCGAGATATTCTCAAACCTGGAACCCATAGCGTACCTGAAGGGGGTGGCCCAGCAGCTAGGGATGGGCGTCGTGGAAATAGTGCCGAAGGACGCGGCAAAACCCGGGATAATAAAGGAGACGACGGGGGTCCTCGCGAAGTTCGGCATCAGCATAAGGCAGGCGGTGGCGGACGACCCATACCTGGTGCCGCAGCCGAAGCTCACCATCATCACCGACGAGCCCGTGAAGGGCGACGTGATAGACGCCATGAGGAAGCTGCCGAGCGTCCGCAGCGTGATAGTTTACTAAGTTCTGGAGCATCTGGCAAAATGAAAGTTTTGAAATTTGGTGGCTTGGATAGGGAGGCCGACGTCAGGCTGGCCAAGGACATGAAGGAGGTCATTCTAGACAAGGAGTGGCTGAAGAAGAACGAGGATGTGGAGCTCTACTACATGTACAGAAATCTTTGGAAGTGGGGAGACGAAAGAAAGATTTTGCAGAACAATTTGCGTTACGACATCACAGTAATCCCTCCGCGCACACTCGGCCGTGAGCTTGTCAAAACTGCTGGGCACTACCACCCAGAGTGCTCTCCGGGACTTACATACCCTGAA
>JBFLWG010000013.1:0-25642 GCA_040757795.1 Hadarchaeota archaeon (SeqCode)
CTTGGGTGTTCGGATTTATCGTGATGGAAACACTTTGTACGTGTGATGTGTAAATTGAGAAATCAGCGGTTGCAGTTGCCCCAGGGCTCATTTTCCCGAGTTCTCCCACCGTCCCTGGGAGAGAAGGTCTTGCCGTCACGCTGGCCCCCCAGTTTTCTAAACTATACCATGCAGTTAGGTTTGGAGTCAAGCCGACTATTATTTTCACCTGTATTACTGGGGATTCAACCCTCATGCTGTGCCATTTCTCCAATAACATCCAGCCGTGGGGGGCGTACACCCTGCCCGTCCAGTTTTCTACATGCTTCCATCCACTGATTGCAGGGGCGTTAACTATGCCGGATGTCCACCTCTCTAATTGACGCCAATATGCGTATCCAACCACCGTTCCGGTCCAGCTATCAAGGGCCCGCCAATTTGCATATCCAACGACGGCCCCCTGCCAAGTTTCCAGCTCTCGCCACACTGCCGGTATCGTCGTTGCTATGGCAGTCCAGAGTTCAACAGAGGACCATCCGACCATCATGGGGGCGCTCACGGTGCCGCTCCAGCTTTCAACTGCCCGCCATTTCATCAACCAAAGCCGGAAGTTGTCCGACCACAGGCCGGTATTCCCGACATTGTCGACCGCCCGCACGCGCCAGTAGTACGTCCCCGCAGCAAGGGTCCGGTAACAGTTGTTGTTAGTGAGGTTTGGATTTTCATATTCAAGAGGCGCAGTGAAGTCCGCCTCGTTGTCGATTTGGATCCAGTAGCGAGAAATTCCTGAGCCTACATCTGTTGCATCATCCCACATGAATTGTATCGTACCTTCTGGAAGTTCGGAATTATTTTCAGGGCTGAGGAGGGACACTTTAGTCGGAGGCGTGTTATCAGCCAAAATGATACGGTTCTCGGACCAGCTGCTCTCGTTCCCTGCGTTGTCCCTGGCCTTCACCCGCCAGTACCAAGTCCCGCCTGTCAGAGCCGGAGTTACTACCCAGTTGTCAGCTGATATCCATCCGGAGTTCTCGTTCTCGTAGAGAAAGGCCCGGTTATCGCTTATCGCGGCATAGTAGTTGACGGGCAGGCTATTTTCTGTGACGGAAGCCCAGTCAAGTGTTGGCGTAGCAGTGGTCCAAACTCCGTTATCCGGCGATAGAAGTGTTGGAGCGTTTGGATCAAGTGTGTCCACTCTGATTGTCCAAGTCTGGGACCAAGAGCCTATCTGGCCGCTTCTTGTCATCCTGGCACGCCAATAGTAAAGATTGTCTCCGAGAGGTGCAGGCGTGTAGTTGCTCTGCACTATTACCACATCAATCAAAGTGGACGTGAAGTTCTCGTCATTGTCCAGCTGGAACCTAAAGTCGTCGGCCTTTTGGGTGTTGTCCCAGTCAAATGTTGGAGTGTTGTTGTCCGTGTTTATGCTGTTGGGCGGCGAGAGCAGAATTGGCGCTGGGATTGGGGCCGCAACTGTCCCGCTCCAGCTCTCCACACTTCTCCATGTGGTTATTGTAAGCCGGAAGTTGTCCGCCCACAGGCCGGTATTTCCGACATTGTCGACCGCCCGCACGCGCCAGTAGTAAGTTCCAACCGACAATGTGCGTGAGTATGTGTTTTCTGTTATGTTATCGTTTTCATGAACAAGCCCACCGCTGAAGCTTGGGTCGTCATCTATTTGTATCCAATATTTGACAACACCGGATTTTGTGTCGGTCGCATTTTCCCACGTGAATGTAGTGGCCCCGCCAACAGGCAGGTACAAGTTGTTTTCTGGATTTAGAAGCAACACTTTTGTTGGAGGGGTGTTGTCCACCATGAACCACCAGTTTTCCGACCAATTGCCGGCCTGGTCCAAGAAATCTTTCGCCCTGACCCGCCAGTAGTAAACAACATTCTCACTCAGAGGTGGCGTCACCCAATTGTCCAAAGTTGTCCAGTTGGAGCTGTGGTTCTCGTATGGGAAGGCAGCATTGTCGCTGACAACTGCGTAGTATGTGATTGGGGTGGAATTCTCATAGACAGTGTTCCAGTCCAGATTTGGCATTGTGGTTACCCAAACTCCATTTTCAGGAGACGAGAGTGTCGGCGCTGCTGGGGCCAGAGTGTCTATGCGGACTGTCCAATTCTCTGACCACCCGCTGTTTTCTCCGCCACGCCATGCAATTACCCTCCAGTAATACAGGTTGTCTGGCAACCAGGAAGGAGTGTATTGGCTCACGAACACTGTTGTGTCGTTTTCAGGAGAGGAAAATTCCGGGTTGTTATCTATCTGGATGCGGAAGTTGTCGGTCACCTGCGTGTAGTCCCAGTCAAAAGTTGGAGTGTTGTCCGTGGATGTGGTCCCATTCCCAGGAGACAAAAGGACCGGTTTAGGTATTGGGGCACTTACAGTGGCAGCCCAGTTTTCAAGGACATTCCACCGCTTTGTAACCCCAATGGTCGCGGTCCAGCTCTCAACCTCGCGCCATCCGATTGTGGTTGTGCCAACTGACCCGGTCCATCTCTCAACGAACCGCCACGAAGCCGCACCATTAACAGTTCCTCTCCAGTTGTCAACCACACTCCACCCGGCTGCTGGAGCAGCATTAACTGTCAGGACCCAGCTCTCGACGGCACTCCATTTCCAGATTTGGAGCCAGTAGCCCTGCTGCCAACTACCTTCGTTTTGGGCGTTGTCTATGGCCCTGACTCTCCAGTAGTAATACCCGATTGTTGAGAAGGTGTAATTGTATGTGTTTTCTGTAACATTCTCGTTCTCATACACCAGCGAATCGGTGAAACTAGGCTCGTTGTCTATTTGGATTTGGTATCTCACAACTCCAGAGCCTGTTCCATCCGTTGCATTCTCCCATTTGAAAGGTATTGTTCCAAGCGCCAAGTTTGCACTGTTTTCCGGATAGAGGAGTTGCACTTGGGACGGTGGCACATTATCTACGCGGAGAAGGCGGTTCTCGGACCAGCTGCTCTCGTTCCCTGCGTTGTCCCTGGCCTTCACCCGCCACTGGTATGTGCCCTCGTCTAGCGTCACCAGGTAGTTGTCGCTTGTGGTCCAGACATCCCTCTCCAGAAGCAGGCTTGGGTAGTACTTGATGACGAGGTTGTAAAGCACTGGCAATGAGTTCTCAGCGACGGAGGTCCAGTCTAGGTTGGGGTAGCTGTTTTTCCAGCCGTTATTCGCTGGCGACAGCAGCGTCGGCGCGGCCGGGGCCACTGTGTCAACCCGGAAGTCCCTCCAGGTGAATGGCAGTCCGGTATTCCCGGCGTTGTCCCTGGCCGTGGCACGCCAGTACCACACGCCCTCGGAAAGCGAGTTCTCGACTGTCCAGTTGTCCGCCTGCACCCAGGCGTTCTCCGTTATGTCGAACTTGTTCGGCGATATCTCGACATAGTACAGCAACGGGTAGGAGTTCTCGGGCGGGGCCTGCCACCTGAGGAAAGGCGTGTTGTCGTTCACGTTCTCCCCGATTGTCGGCCAGACAGGCGTTGGAATGGCAGGGTCGATTGTATCTATACGAACGGTCCATTCAGTAGACCAGGCCGAGTTGTCCCCGCTCCTGAACTGCTTCACGCGCCAGCGGTAAAGGTTGTCCTGGAGGCCGGCGCCAGGGGAGTAGTAGCTTGTGGTGACCACGACGTCTATCACAGGGGATGAGAAGTCGGCGTCGTTGTCAACCTGCAGCTGGAAGTTGTCCGCAGCTTGGGTGATGTCCCAGTCAAACGTCGGAGCGGTGTTTTCAGTGTTGGTTCCGTTGACTGGAGAAAGCAGGACGGGCGCGGGGATTTGGGGCTTCACGATTCCAGTCCACGTTTCCACAGGCCGCCAATATAAAGAGGTAACCAAGGTCCCACTCCAACTCTCCACACTCCTCCAGCTCAGGCTTGTAGCAACAGCCCCGCTCCAACTCTCGACAGAGCGCCAAGAGGCGATCGTTGTCATCGTCGCAGTCCAGCTTTCCACAGCCCTCCAGCTTGTAGTTGATGCAACATTACCACTCCATGTCTCCATTCCTCTCCACTGAACTGCAGCATTCACAGCGCCACTCCATGTCTCCATTCCTCTCCACTGAACTGCAGCTAAAGCAACCCCCGTCCAAGTTTCAACGATTTCGTATCCAGCGGAGGTAACCAAGGTCCCGGTCCAGCTTTCCACATATTTCCAACTGCCCGATGTGTTCAGGATTCCGCCCCAGCTTTCGACCACTCTCCAAGATGTCGCGCCGTTCACAACTCCTACCCAAGTATCAACCGCCCTCCATGCGGCTGCTGGAGCATTTACCGTTCCAATCCAAGTCTCGACAGAACTCCAATTCCAAATGACGAACCAGTAGTTGTCTGCCCACACCCCCGGATTCCCAACGTTGTCAATGGCCCTGACTCTCCAGTAGTAATACCCGATTGTTGAGAAGGTGTAATTGTATGTGTTTTCTGTAACATTCTCGTTCTCATACACCAGCGAATCGGTGAAACTAGGCTCGTTGTCTATTTGGATTTGGTATCTCACAACTCCAGAGCCTGTTCCATCCGTTGCATTCTCCCATTTGAAAGGTATTGTTCCAAGCGCCAAGTTTGCACTGTTTTCCGGATAGAGGAGTTGCACTTGGGACGGTGGCACATTATCTACGCGGAGAAGGCGGTTCTCGGACCAGCTGCTCTCGTTCCCTGCGTTGTCCCTGGCCTTCACCCGCCACTGGTATGTGCCCTCGTCTAGCGTCACCAGGTAGTTGTCGCTTGTGGTCCAGACATCCCTCTCCAGAAGCAGGCTTGGGTAGTACTTGATGACGAGGTTGTAAAGCACTGGCAATGAGTTCTCAGCGACGGAGGTCCAGTCTAGGTTGGGGTAGCTGTTTTTCCAGCCGTTATTCGCTGGCGACAGCAGCGTCGGCGCGGCCGGGGCCACTGTGTCAACCCGGAAGTCCCTCCAGGTGAATGGCAGTCCGGTATTCCCGGCGTTGTCCCTGGCCGTGGCACGCCAGTACCACACGCCCTCGGAAAGCGAGTTCTCGACTGTCCAGTTGTCCGCCTGCACCCAGGCGTTCTCCGTTATGTCGAACTTGTTCGGCGATATCTCGACATAGTACAGCAACGGGTAGGAGTTCTCGGGCGGGGCCTGCCACCTGAGGAAAGGCGTGTTGTCGTTCACGTTCTCCCCGATTGTCGGCCAGACAGGCGTTGGAATGGCAGGGTCGATTGTATCTATACGAACGGTCCATTCAGTAGACCAGGCCGAGTTGTCCCCGCTCCTGAACTGCTTCACGCGCCAGCGGTAAAGGTTGTCCTGGAGGCCGGCGCCAGGGGAGTAGTAGCTTGTGGTGACCACGACGTCTATCACAGGGGATGAGAAGTCGGCGTCGTTGTCAACCTGCAGCTGGAAGTTGTCCGCAGCTTGGGTGATGTCCCAGTCAAACGTCGGAGCGGTGTTTTCAGTGTTGGTTCCGTTGACTGGAGAAAGCAGGACGGGCGCGGGGATTTGGGGCTTCACTATTCCAGTCCACGTTTCCACCGCACGCCAGCTGGTGGTCGTCGCAACGCTCCCCCCCCACATTTCCACGCCTTTCCACCCGACGGTCGGCAGAGCTGAAACTGTTCCGGTCCAGATTTCCACAGCAGTCCAGATAATTGAAGTCGTAACTGTCCCGCTCCAAGTCTCCACGGCCCTCCACCCAAGAACAACAGTCCCAACGGCCCCGTTCCAACTTTCCACGGCCCTCCACCCATATGCAAGAGGCGCCGCCACTGTCCCGCTCCAAGTCTCAACATTTCTCCAAGAAACCGCGGCGATCACAGCCCCGGTCCAGATTTCCACGTGTTTAAACCCATGTTGTGCTTCCACAATTCCGCTCCAACTTTCCACGGACTGCCAGGCAGAGGTTGCCGTTACAGTTCCCGCCCAGTTCTCAACGGAGAACCAAATCCTAATCCTGAAAACAAAATTGTCAGTCCAACTGCCATAGTTCTTCGCGTTGTCTATGGCCCGCACATGCCAGTAGTAAACACCGATCTCGATAAGATTTTCAGTTGTGTGATAGTTTTCAAGAATGCCTGTTTTGTAGTAGATGTACGGTGCGGAATAGATGTTGTCATTGTCAATAACAAGGTTGTAAGTCACCCCAGAGTTGTCGTTGACCGATGTCCAGTAAAATGTCGGGTTCGTCGTTTGAACATTTTCCATGTTTTCAGGCGAAAGTAATGTCGGTTTTGCCGGAATCACACTGTCATAACCAGATGCGGCGTCAGCATCCAGAGGCGCGTTTTCGCGGTTTCCTCTGTTGTCCATCGCCCGTGTATAAAACTCGTAGAGACCGTTTCCAGACACTGAAAAATCAAATGACCAGGAATACGGAGCGGAGGCATCGTTCTCGTACCAAATCCAGCCGCCCCATGCCACCCCCGAATTTTCACGGTAATGGTACCAAAGCTCGACATTTTCTATTACTCCATCATTGTCCGTGGCGGTCGCCGTTATTACCCTTACTTGTGAGTTTTCCCAGTATGGTGAAATTGGACCAACATAAGAGTTCGGTGGCACCTTGAGCGAGAACTTGTACCAGGCCGACCAATTCTCGTTGCCGGCGTTGTCTGCCGAGGCCACACGCCAGTAGTAAGGCGAGAAGTTCTCAGATATCTTGTTGTCTATCTCATAGGTTGTGGTGGACAGCCCGATCTTGTGATAAATCGGAGAGGAGAAATTGTTGTCATTGTCAATCTGCAGCCTGTACGACACGCCGCTCTCACCTGAAGCCGTCCAAGAAAAGGTGGGCTGGTCGTCCACCAGCGAAGAGTTATTTTCAGGAGAGACTACAGAAGGCGCAGGGGGGGTGATGGTGTCTATCGTGAATGTCCAGGTTGAAGACCAGAGAGAGGTGTTGCCCGCGCCATCCTTGGCCCGGACCTTCCAGTAGTAGTTTTCATCTGCCAGGGTGCTTCCAGGAGTGTATTGGCTCGTTGCCGTTATGGCGTTTATCTCCAGGCTGGTGAAGTTCGCGTCGTTGTCCACGTAAAGACGGTACTCCACCGCCCCCTCCACGTCCGCCCAATCGAGCGTCGGAGTGCTGTCGTTTGTGAAGGACCCATTCGCAGGGGATGTGAGGGTTGGGCTGATGCTCGTGTAGTCTATCGTGACCTCGTAAATCCTCGGCCCGGCCGCCCCGCTCAGGTCGGAGTTCTCGTTGGTTAAATAAACCCGGTACTGGATGTAGCGGTTGTCAGGGATGTTCTCCATAGAAACAGCAAGCGTTGAATATCCCGTGCCCGGACCATTCGTGAAGTATGTGTTTGGAGTCCCGTTCGGCCCGCGCCAGCTGGTCCATGACAGGTTGTCGTAGCTCGTGCGTGCCTGCAGCCTCACCTCAGAATCATACGTGATGTTTTCCTCAACAATGCACAAATCAACGTAAACAATGGTCTGGGCAGTGTCGACGTTGTTCTCAAAATATTTTATGCTGATTTTCCCCGCCACGAGGTAATTCTCGATGTTGTCGCCGATGTTGTCGCGCAGGATGACTTTTGTGATAGTCTTTTCAACCGTGGTCAGGTTGTCGATGAACGTCCAGTTGTCCGGATTCAGCCCGACATTCCAAATGTAAACCCCGACCTTTTCAGAATCCCCGCTCGTGTAGCCTTTTATTTTAATTGTGTAGTTATCGTAGCCAGTGGCGACATTCTCGATGCGGTGTTCCCAGTTCAGCCTGTTTTCGTATGTGTTTTCACCAATGCTTTCGTAGCCGCCGAGCTGTCGAGTGTCCCCTATGTACCCACCGGCCACAACTCCAAGGTTTTCGCTTCCGTCTGCCAAGGTGATTGGTTCTGCCCCAGCGTTGTCGTTCTCCTGGTTGAAAATGATCGGCTCATTCTCCGTCCAGGTCAAGCTGTTCCAGCCAGTCATTAGGAGGGTGTCGAAAGCCCGGGACGTGAATCTACCCTGAGTTTTCCCGGCTGTTAGCCTGACTGTGTCATCCACATTTTCGGTGTTTTCATTCTCGCCCTGAGCAAAATCTGCGTTAGTAGTGTCAGTGAAAGATGCCGCAGATGCCAATGGGGAGAATGGCGAAAGGATTATTGCAATGCTGAGAACCAGAGCAACCGCCCGCTGCAATCCTGTAATCCCACAATTTGGCTTTTCACATGGTGAATTTTTGTTATTAGAATCGGGCCCTGCAGAAATAGGACTGCCTATAAAACAAGCCAGCTCTTCCAAGGGCTTGCTACAGCCCCTGCCTACAGGGCCCAGGATGGGCTCTTGTTTGGTGCGCACCATAGCCCATTACCTGATTGTTCTATGCCCCGCCCGAGCTCTCACCGGTTTTTGCCTTGGGTATTGTTTCGATTATAAACGAAACAAATTTAAACTTAGTCAGGCAAGATTTGAGTGGGGAAATGAGAAAAATAGATCGGCTGCTCCGGGAGATACTCCACCACTTCCACGAACGAGGCGAGAGGTTCTTCAACCAGAAAAATCTTGCCGAGGTGTGTGACCTATCGCTCGGGACCGTCAACCCCGTCATAACCCGTCTGGAGCAGATCGGGGCGATAGACCGGAAGCCTCTAGGTTTTCGCCTCATAAACCCAAGCCGCGCGCTTACTTACTGGGCCGTCACCCGTGAACTGCCAAAAGACATAAACTACGCCACATTTGTGCCCAAAAAAGTGGAAGAAATAGAGACAGATTTGCCAAAAGGGTCTATTTTTACAGCTTATTCAGGATACAAGGCTAAAATAGGGTCTGTGCCGGCCGACTACTCCCAGGTTTTTGTTTATGGGGACGCGGCGGCAATCCGGCGGGTCCACAGGCCCACGCCCAGGAAAAAGCGCAACCTTTTCGTCCTGACGCTGGACGAGCACCTTGCCAGGCTGAGCGAGGCTGGAGTGGCCCCCCTTGTCCAGACTTACGTTGACCTGTGGCAGCTAGGGGCCCCCGCCAGCAGGTTTGTCGAGGAGCTCGAGAAAAGATTGGCCCGCGCACCGACGAAGGCGTTTGAGGAGGTGGCGAGAGCATTCAAGCGCCCGGCATGAAGCCAACGCCGACGACGTAAGTCTCAGAGCTACCCTTTCGGGAAGCGGATGGCTTTGACACCTTGACGAATTCAAACCTCTTTTTAACCTCGTTCAAGAACTCGCTAAAGAGTTCGCCCTGGAAGACCTTCACTAAAAACTTCCCTCCGGGCGCGAGCAGCACTCCCGCCGCTTTTAATGTCGTCCGGGCCAGCTCAATCGACCGGAAGTGATCCACATCCCAGACACCTGTGATGCCGGGCGACACGTCAGAAAGAATGACGTCAGCCTTTCGGGGCAGGTTTTTCTTCACAAGCTCCAGGGTGGAGTCCAGCGTGATGTCCCCCAGAATCACACTGATGTTTTTCTGCGGAAGTTTCTTGATCGGCTGGATATCGACCCCGAGCACAAACCCGCTTTCACCCACCCTTTCCCCGGCAACCTGGAGCCAGCCGCCTGGCGCCGCGCCCAAGTCGACAACCACGTCTCCTCTTTTGAAAATGTGATAAGATCTGTCCAGCTCAGCAAGCTTGTATGCCGCCCGGCTCCTCAAACCCTCTCGCTTGGCGCTCCTGTAGTAAAATTCCGCCTTTCTTTCCTCAGTCCTACTCATAGCTGACTCCCCTTTCCACTTTAAGGCCCATTTCCTTGAAGACTTTAATGGCACCCTGCAGAACATCGTGCAAATCCTTGGAGTAAAACAGGTGGCTCTCGCAATTGCAGTCGCTGGCCCCGAACCCTCGGACCGCCTGAAAAACTTTGGCCATGCCATCAGCCACTTTGCACTCCATTCTTTCGTCTGTGTTGGCAGCAATCACATCAACCGCCTTGGCGTGGAGTAGGAAGTGGTCTATGTGCCAGTGCAGCTTTTTTTCATTTGAGAAGTGGCGCCCGACCCTTTTTTCAATGCCACCCAAGGCAGAGCCCACGTATGCGTAGTAGCCCTGCTTGAACGTAACATTTTCATCGGAGATTTTCAGCGAGAACTCGTACGGCGCATGGCTGAAGAGGACGTAGACGCCCTTCATCGGCCATTCAGCTCCTTATGGTCCTATCTTCGGTCGCGCTTTCTCCGGGAAACTCCTCCACAAAAACAGTTATTTTCTTCACGTTGTGGTAGGCCGACAGCGCTTTTGCGACCTCGTCGGTGACGACCCTCGCCAGCTCCTCGACAGTTATGTTGAGTACCGGCACCCAGACGACATCCTCGGCCGGGAACTCGTATTCACAGTTTCGTGCGGCAATCCTTATTTTTTCCCCACCTCCCAAGCGCTTGATGGATGGATTGTTGGCCGGCATGAGGAGGCGGTGGTCGTACCTCTGGCAAATCTTTTCCAGAAGCTGCCTGAGCTCTATGAAGTCCACCACCAGCCCGCGGTCGTCCTCCTCCCCCTCGACAGTCACGCCGACCCGCCAGTTGTGGCCGTGGAGGTGCTCGCACTTTTTGTGCCCAATCACAAAGTGGGCAGCCGAGAACCCGAGGCCCTCCTTCAGCTCTATCTTCATGGAACCAAATAGGTTTCACATCTAGGCTAAAAATGGTTCTTGGTCAGAGCGCAAGGCGCAGATAAGTAAAAAGAATGGTGGCCCACTCGACTCAGTAAAGTTTTTAAAGCCTAATTTTGCTAATTAGTGAAGGGAAAATCTCCGAAATAATATGGTGATTGAATGGCAAGTTTGGGAGGACAACCGATACTAATCCTGCCGGAAAACGCTCAGAGGTACATGGGGCGCGATGCCCAGCGGATGAACATCATGGCCGCGAGGGTCATAGCCGAGTCCATCAGGACAACCTTGGGCCCACGCGGGATGGACAAGATGCTCGTTGACAGCCTCGGCGACATAACGATAACAAACGACGGCGTCACGATTTTGGAAGAGATGGACGTGGAGCACCCGGCCGCGAAGATGATGGTCGAGGTCTCCAAGACCCTCGAGGACGAGGTTGGGGACGGCACCACCAGCTCTGTGATTCTTGCAGGGGAACTTCTCAAAAAGGCCGAGGAGCTGCTCGACCAGGACATCCACCCCGCCCCCATAACGGCCGGCTACAGGCTTGCGGCGGAGCGGGCGTTCAAAATACTCGGGAAGATGGCAAAACCAGTCACCAAGGACGACGACAAAATACTGAAACAGATCGCAGTAACGGCCCTGAGCAGCAAGGGCTCCGAGGCGCTCGGCGGAAAGCTGGCCGAGCTCTGCATGAAGGCGGTGAAGCAGATAGTTGAAGTGTCTGACGGCAAGGCCGAGGCGGACATAGACAATATAAAAGTAGAGAAGAAGAGCGGAGGGAGTTCTTCCGACTCTCAGCTGATAAACGGCGTTATTCTGGACAAGGAGGTCGTGCACTCAGGAATGCCTAGGCGTGTCGAGAAGGCAAAGATCGCGCTGCTTAACCTGGCTTTGGAGGTGAAAGAAACGGAGACGGACGCAAAGATCAACATCACTGACCCCGAACAGCTCAAAAAGTTCCTGGAGGAGGAGCGGAAGATGCTCAAGGAGATGGTCGATCAAATAAAGGCCGCCAAAGCAAACGTGATCATCTGCCAGAAAGGGATAGACGACATCGCCCAGCACTACCTTGCAAAGGCCGGAATCCTCGCCGTGAGGCGCGGCAAAGAGTCCGACATGGAGAAGCTGACCAAAGCCACGGGCGGGAAGATAGTCACCAACCTCAAGGACCTAACATCAAAGGACTTGGGCGAGGCAGAACTCGTGGAGGAGCGCAAGATAGCAGGGGAGGAGATGCTTTTCATTGAGGGATGCAAGAACCCCAAGGCAGTCAGCCTGCTGGTGAGGGGAGGCACAGAACACGTGGTTGACGAGGTCGAGAGGGCGGTCCACGACGCCGTTTCTGTCATTTCCGCGGCTATTGAAGACGGCAAGGTTGTCGGTGGCGGAGGGGCCCCTGAGATAGAGGTGGCAAAGGGGCTGAGAGAATACGCCGACACGGTTGGAGGAAGGGAAGCGTTGGCGGTGAACGCATTTGCCGACGCGATAGAGGCCATCCCCCGGACACTTGCGGAGAATGCAGGCCTTGACCCGATAGACATCCTAGTTCGCCTGAGGTCGGAGCACGAGAAGAAGGACAACGAGCACATCGGGCTGGATGTCCTGAGCGGCAAGGTTCTGAACACCTTGGACAAAGGGATAGTGGAGCCCCTTAGGGTCAAGACCCAAGCCATCAAGTCAGCGGGCGAGGTCTCCGAGATGATACTTAGGATAGATGACGTCGTTGCGGCGACCAAGTTAGGAAAAGGAGAGGGAGAAGCACCCCCGATGCCCCCCGGTGCTGGAATGGGCGGGATGGGCGGCATGGGCTTCTGAACGGGGGATTGTCAATTTCTGCTGAAAAGTACACCCGCTATGAAAAGGCGAGGATAGTCGGCGCCAGGGCCCTTCAAATTGCAATGGGCGCGCCAGTTCTGGTGGAGATTGAAAATGGGATGACCGACCCGATAAACATCTCGCTTTACGAGCTGGATCAGGAAGCCATCCCGATAACTGTCGTCAGGAAGCTCCCCAGCCAGAAGGGGTCCAGGTTTTCCCCAGCTTGACTCGGATTAAAAAGCCGCGAGTTGCATTTCTATTGGGTTTCAATGGGCGTGCAGCTAGGAGACATCGTAGCCAAGCATGTTTTCCGGCTTGAGCAACTGAGGGGAAAGGTCATAGCAGTTGACGCCATGAACTCCCTCTACCAGTTTTTGTCCATAATCCGGCAGCGGGACGGTGAGATGCTTCGTGATTCCAAAGGGCGGATAACCTCCCACCTTTCAGGGCTCTTTTACCGCACGGCGAACTTCGTGGAGGCCGGCCTCATGTCAGTCTATGTGTTTGACGGGCAGCCGCCTCTTCTGAAGCGCAGGACGGTCGAAGAGCGAAAGGCCGCCAGGGCCGAGGCCTCAGTGGAGTGGAAAAAGGCGGTGGAGGAGGGGAGGGTGGAGGATGCGAGGAAGTTCGCCCAGAGGGCCGGCCGTGTTGACCAGGAAATGGTTCAGCAGTCCAAGACGCTGCTTGACCAAATGGGCATTCCCTGGGTCCAGGCCCCCGGCGAGGGCGAGGCCCAAGCGGCGCTGATCGTTCAGCAGGGCGACGCCTGGGCAGCCGCCAGCCAGGACTTTGACAGCCTTCTGTTCGGCGCGCCGAGGCTCATCAGAAACCTCGCGATAACAGGGAGGAGGAAGCTGCCGGGGAAGGATTACTACGTAGAGGTGTCCCCTGAGGTGATAGAGCTCGAAGAGGTTTTGCGCGAGCTTGAGCTAACCCGGGAGCAGCTTGTCGACATTGGCATCCTGATCGGCACGGACTACAATGAGGGTGTCAAGGGGATAGGGCCAAAGAAGGCGCTGGAACTCGTGAGGAAACACGGGTCAGTAGCAAAAATGGATGATTTGCTTGAGAAGTTTGAGGTGGATACTGTTGAAGTCAGTAAAATTTTCCTTGAACCAAACGTATCCAAACAGTACAAAATAAGCTGGGGGGAGCTCGACCCCGAAGGGATAATAGGGTTCCTTTGCGGGGAGCACGACTTCTCCGACGAAAGGGTCCAGAGCGGGATTGACAAGCTGACGAGGGGGATGGCCGAGCGAGGGCAGGCCTCGATAGAGAAGTGGTTCGGCTAGTCCTCTTCAGCCCACCCGTGCTTCCCGACGAGCGGCACGAAGGAGCACCCGCCATACTCAGTGATTTTGGTTTTACCATTGCCCAGCTTCTCGGCGACCGTCCATGTCTGGAACATGTAGTCCCGCCCAACCGGGGCGCCAATTTTTCCGCCGACTTTCAGCTGGTCAAGAAGCGGTTTTGGAATCTCGGGGGCGCAGGCAGTGACCAGTATCCTGTCCCAGGGCGCTTTTTCTATATATCCCAGTGTCCCGTCCCTCACCACAACCTCTACCTTGTCATATCCCGTTTTTTTCAGGTTGTTTTTTGCTGACTTTGCAAGCTCAGGAATCCTTTCGATGCTTGCCACTTCCCCAAGCCCGACGACCTCTGCGACAAGCGCGATGTTGTATCCCGAGCCAGTTCCTATTTCCAAAACCTTCAGCCCTTTGGCCAGGTCAAGGCTCTCCATCATTATTGAGATCATGCTTGGTGCGGAAATCGTCTGGTCCCTGCCTATGTAAAGAGGCTGGTCAGAATATGCGTATTCCCGCGCGTTTTCAGGGATGAACTCTTCCCTTGGGACTTTTTTGAAGGCGGCGATTATACCAGGCTTTTTCAGGTACCCCCACTCAACCAGACGATTGACAAGTTCCTCCCGCTCTTCCCTGAACATGCGACCAAACAACATCCGGCCACAAACTTAAGAATTCAGTGTTTTTTTGTGTGTGTCAGTTCTGGCGGCAGGAGGTGCGGAATCCCGTTTTTGATGGGGTAGCTTTGGCGGCACTTAACGCAGGTCAGACGGTTCTTCCCAAGCTTCAGATCTCCCTTGCAGGAAGGGCAGGCGAGCAGCTCTAGCATCTCCTTGCTGATGGCGCCCGTCATGGTATTACCTTAGCAGCAGCAGGCCGGCGGCAATGAAAAATAGAACAGCCTCTGTCGCGAATATATTCCGGTTTGTGGTGTATTCCCAGAAGTCATAAGTGAGAAGGTTCAGCCCGCAGAATTTCTTGCTGAAGGGGTAGAGGAGCATCCTCCCCTTTTCGTCAATGGCGTCGATGAATATGTGGGTGAACCCGCCAACTGTGAAAGAGAGCGAGACCATGGGGCCAAATACAAAATATAATGGCACAGCTAGAACTACAAATAAGAATAATGTGTGGAACACAGTGGCGGCATGGGCTTCAGCCGTTGGTTCTTTTGGTGGTTTTCCTCTGATGAGCGTTGGGAGGGCGTCAAGGCTTGAGATGTTTGCGCCTACCAGCAGGGAAAGCAGATTGATTTGTGGGATAGCACCGTAAATTATGAGCGGCACAGTCAAATGTGCGAGTATCATTTTTTCAGCTCCTGGCCCATCCTTGCGAGGGTTATTATCAGATAAGGTATGAATGGCCCGATCAGGACCAAAGTGGATAGGCCAAGCTCCCGGATAATCAAAAAGAAAATGACTAGCCCCATGCCTATCCAAGCCGCGATGTAATGGAGGTTTTTCCTCCCCCAATCCTTGAGATCAACACCTACTGCCATCTAGTGGTGATTGTACGGGCAGCTTAAAAACAGAATTCTTTATGCCCCCCCGCGGGCAATGATTTTGATGGCAAATAAAGAGGTGAAAGTAGGCCTTAGAAGGTTGATAGTCTCGTTGCTGGCAGTGGTGATCCTGGCAATTATGGCCCTCTTCTTCGTTTCTCAAGAGGACCTCGGCGGAATGATTAACGCGATTTTGGGGGCAAATTATTTCTTCGTTGGTGCCGCGATTGGGATTTACTTTTTGGGGCTTGCGCTCTGGAGCGTCAGGTGGATCATGATTCTGAAGTCAGCCGGCTATGAAACAAAGTTCTCGTCAATTTATCCAATAGTTTGGGGCGGTGTTTTCATAAACAACATCACGCCGTTCACGTACAGCGGGGGTGATCCGATTGCTAGGTCTTACCTGTTGAAAAAAACACAAGGCATTCCATATTCGTCAGGTTTTGCGACGATGATTGGAGAATTCGTTATGGATTTTCCGATATTCTTCTCGTTCCTTCTTCTCGGGGCCATCTTGGTTTTCGGCGGCGGAGCACTGTCTTCCACCTTCGCCCTGATAGGGGTTTGGGTTGTTGTGCTGGTATTGTTCATAACCCTGGCGCCGCGGCTTTTCTGTAAGCTTTCGTCCCCACGTGTGGTCAAGTTGGCGGGCTGGATTCTAAAAAAACTGCGAAGGCCTAAAAGCGAGACCAGGATATCCAAGGAGTTTTCCCACTTCACCGGGTGCTTGTTGATGATAGTCAAAAAGCGTTTCGCTTTACCAATCGCAGCAGCGTCTGTTTTGATATGGACAGTGATAATCATGAGATACCTTCTAATATTTTTGGCGCTGGGATTTACCCCGCCGTTCTCCATGCTTTTTCTCACCTTGACCCTATCTGCCATAGTCGGATTGGTCCCGATTCTGCCTGCAGGACTTGGAACGGTCGACCTGACCTACATCTCAATTTTCACGTTTTTCGGCGTGCCTGCGCCAATAGCCCTGAGCGCGGTTCTGATAGAGCGGTCGATAACTTTTGTGATGGCCACTCTCATTGGGGCGGGAGTGATTTCCTACTTTGGCATAAAAGTTTGGTCGAAATGACCGCTACTTTTTGATTTCCCTCAGGTACCCCTTCTTTTTGACCTGCCCTGTTTTGAACAGGCTTAGGTAACCTTGGAGATACATCTTCACGGTAGAGGTGTGCCCCTTCTGTTTGGTTCGCCTTATGGAGGTCACAGCGAGCATCTTTGGCACGAACTTTTCCCTCCCGTATTTGCTCATTCGGGTGGAAAGCTCGACGTCGTCCAGCATGTCAAGGTCTTCCCTGAACCCCCCGGCCTTCAGGTAGGCTTTCCTGAGATAGGCGCAGCTCGCCCCGGAGAAGTGGTGGGAGCCGAAGAAGGAGAAAAGTCTCCGGATTAGGTCTGCGCTGAAGTAAAATATGATCTTGTCCAAAAAGCTCCCCCCTTCTGGCAGCAGCGGGCCGCCGACCCCGACCACGCCCTCTTTGAAAGCCCTGTCCACGACTTCGAGGTAGTTTGGCGGGACTGTGGTGTCCCCGTCGACAAACACAACAATCTCTGAATTGACCTTCCGGACAGCGAGGTTCCTGGCCGCCGTTGCGCCCTTCCCCTCGTCAAAAACTATCCTGTTTGTGTACCTCTTGGCCACCTCAACCGTGTTGTCCTTGCTGTGGCCGTCCACAACCACGAGCTCATAGTCCTTGAATGTCTGATTTTTGATACTCTTGAGGCACCGGGCTATGGTCTTGCCTTCATTGAAGGTCGGAACTATCACCGAGATTCTCATCATAAAGCCATTAATCCACCAGCGTATAGATTTTGCGATGATAAGTGTAATAATCCCAACCCTGAACGAGGGCGAATATCTGGAAAACATACTAAGGGCAATCAAGGACCAGACCCACCAGGATCTTGAGATAATAGTTTCCGACAGCCACTCTGACGACAACACACAGGAAATCGCCAAGAAATATGGCGCAAAATTGGTGCTTTCAGAAAGGCTGGGGCCTGCTGTTGGGAGGAATCGCGGCGCGGAAATAGCAAAGGGGGAGATTTTGCTGTTTTTGGACGCCGACACGGTTCCTTCAAAAAATGTGCTGGAGACGATGGACAAAATACAGAACGAGAGAAAAGATGTGGTCGGCGGAACATGCGCATTGTACCCATCTAGAGGCAGCGTGTTGGATTGGTTGATAATGGCTTTGGCCAACGCTGCCCTCAGGCTGATAATGCTCGGCGGCACCCCGCAAGACACCGGATGCTGCAGTTTTTACAGGAGGAAAGTTTTCGAAAAAGTTGGCGGGGTAAGGGAGGACCTAAAGCTCAACGAAGCCCACGACCTGGCCATAAGGACAAAACCGTACGGGAAATTTGTCTACATCAAGGCCCCGGCATTCACCTCCATGCGCAGGTACAAGAAAGCCGGATACATGCAAACAATCATGATCTACATCAAGGCGGCCGTGTCGTATTTACAGAAAAAAGAGGTGCCAAAAGAGAAGTTTGTTTTCGAGCCCGTGAGGTGAAATAATGATGGTGGAAAATATTTCTCTGGATAATCCAAACGAACACGGAATAAAGGCGAGCTCATGATTAGCGTTATCACCCCCACCCTGAACGAAGGCAAATATATGGAAAAGCTCATGAAAGCGCTGAAGGCGCAGGACAACCAGGATTTTGAAGTGATAGTCTCGGACAGCCACTCTGACGACAACACCGCCGCCATCGCAAAGAAATACGGCGCGCGGGTCGTCCTTTCAGAAAGGTTGGGCCCTGGCGTCGGGAGAAACATTGGCGCAAAAGCAGCCAAGGGCGAAATACTTCTTTTCATAGATGCCGACACAACTCCTTCCCCACAACTACTCTCAAAGGTGAAAGCGGTTTTGGAAAAGAGAAAAAACGTTATCGGTGGCACTTGCCAATTCTACCCATCTCAGGGGAACGTCATTGACTGGTTCATCTACGCCATTACAAACGCTGCGGCGCGGGCGATGATCGCATCAGGGACGCCGCAGGACCCGGGGTACTGTTTCTTCTACAGGCGGGAGGTTTTTGAGAAGCTTGGAGGCCTCAGGACAGACTTGTCTTTCAACGAGACCCACGACCTGGCCATGAGGTCAAGGCCTTACGGAAAGTTCACTTTCCTCAAAGCGCCTGTTTTTACCTCTTTGAGGCGGTACAGGAAACTGGGCTATCTAAAGACCATCAAGACATACCTGGGTTCGACAATTTATTATTTGAGAACCGGCGAGACGCCAGCGGCAAAGTTCGAGTTCAAGCCCGTCAGGTGAAAAAATGCGAAAGAAAGTAGGTATTCTTGGAGGGGGCCTCGCGGGCCTGACCGTCGCCGGCCTTCTGAAGCATGATTTTGAGGTCCTTGAGAAAAACAGAGATTGCGGAGGGTTGTGCAGGAGCTACAAGGAAAAAGGGTTCACTTTCGATTATGGCGGAGGCCACATCATCTTCTCCCGGGACGAGCGGATTCTGAAGTTCATGCTGGAGAAGCTCCGAAAGAACTTTTTGAAGAGGAGGAGGAACACCCGGATTTTCTTCAAGGGGCGTCTGGTGAAATATCCTTTTGAGAACGGTCTTTCGGAACTGCCGCCAAAAGACAACTACGATTGCCTTTACGAGTTCCTGAAGACATGGCTCAAGCAGAATCGGCAGGGGTTGCCCGAGCCCAGGAACTTCCAGGCGTGGATGTACAACACCTTCGGCAAGGGAATAACTGAAAGGTACCTTCTCCCCTACAACCGCAAGGTGTGGAACTTTGAGCCAAGGCTGATGGGCGTCGACTGGGTGAAGGGGCGCGTCCCCCAGCCGCCGCCGGAGGATATAGTGAAATCTTCCCTTGGGCTGACCACGGAGGGCTACACCCACCAGCTGTTCTTTTACTATCCAAAATTGGGCGGGATTCAGGCCCTGACAGACTCGATTGAAAGGCAGGTTAAGAACAGGGTAACGGTTGGTTTTGATGTCAGGCGGGTGGAGAAGGATGGGAAGAAATGGGCAGTGTCAGACGGCAGGGAGGAAAAGATTTTCGACCTTGTTGTCTCCACGGTGCCAGTAACAGACTTTTCAAAAATTTACAAAAACACCCCGGTGGATGTTAGAAGGGCCGCCCGGAGCCTTAAGTACAACTCCCTGGTAACAGTCCTGCTTGGCTATGACGTCCCAAAAATCAACGACATCAACTGGCTCTACTTCCCTGGGGACAGGGACGGCCTTTTCAACAGGGTCAACTTCACATTCAACCACAGCCCCTGGGTTGTCCCGAAAGGAAAGAGCTCAGCGATAGTGGAGATAACCTGCCCACCTGGCGGGAGATTGTGGAGGGCGAGCGAAAGGAAGCTGGCGGACCACGCCGTCAGGAAGCTGGACGAGCACGGCTTGGCCCCAGCTTCAGAAGTCTGCTTATCCAAGGTCATGAAGACAGAATACGCTTACGTGATAAACGACCTGAACTACTCAAAAAACGTCAACATTTGCAGCGACTACTTCGAGGGAGAGGGCATCATCATGTGCGGCAGGTTTTCGGAGTTCAAATACTTGAACATGGACTCCACTATCAAGAGCGCCATGGAGAAAGCCGCGCAGATTAACAAGTGAGTCAAAGACTGTTGTAGAATTCTTCCAGCTTGGTCGTGCACTTTTCTATCGAGTAGCCCTCCGCCGTCTTCCTCGCGTTTTTCCTCATCCCTTCAGATGGTTCAAATTTCCGCAGGATGGTTGATAGCTGCTTCAGGTCCCCGGGCTTGAATAGGCGCCCATTTTCCCCGTTTCTCACGACCTCTGGTATGGCCAGGGCGTTAGCGCCCACAACAGGCGTCCCGCACGCCATGGCCTCCGCGACAACAATCCCCTGGGTCTCGCTTTTGGACGCGATGATGAGGGCGTCGGCGGCGGAGCAATAAAGCGGCTTGAGTTTTTCCGGGACAAATCCTTTGAACAAGACTTTTTTCTTGAGGTTCTTTTTTGCCACGAGTTTTTTCAGCTTTTCCGATGCCGGCCCCCTGCCGACAACAAGCAGCTTACCGTCCACTTCCGGCATTGCGCGGATTGCGAGGTCCAGATTTTTCTCGTAACTCACCCTCCCAAGGCACAAGAAAATCTTTTCATCTCCCAGACTGAGCCTCCTCCGCGCCGTTTTTTTGTTTATCGGGTGGAGCGCTTTAACATCTATTCCAGTTGGGATTACCTCTATGGGCTTGTTTATTCCGTGATTTCTGAGATATTTTTTCAGGGCCGCGCTTGGGGCAATCAGCTTTTTGTGGCTTTTGTAAAAGGCCCTGCTGAACTGCCAGGAGACCAGCTTGAGAACAGGTTTCCCCACCTTCGAGATGTACTGGTAATACTCAGAGAGCATCGTGTGAAATGTTGAGACCCGGGGGATTTTCTGGAACTTGGAGACCCTCCAGCCGAAGAATCCCATCGTGAACGGCGAATGGGTGTGGACCAGGTCAAGCTGGGACACTTTGTCTTTTCCGCGCGGCACGGCTATCTTGAACTCGGGGTACCTCCGGAATGCTACTGCCGGGTAGGAGTGAATTTCCATCCCTTCCAAATGCCGCACGTTGGATTTGGGGCAGAAGACATGGACTTCGTGCCCCCTCTTCTCAAGCTCGGTCCCGAAGCTGATCAGCGAGGTGACAACGCCGTTTTTCTGCGGCAGGAACGTATCGGTGAAGAATCCCACCTTCATACTCTCCCTTAAAATATGCCATGCCGCGTAAATGTATAAGTGATGCGATGATAGGGATGATTCTTTGCGGGGGGTTGGGCAAGCGGTTCCGAGCGGTGAGCGAGGACATCCCAAAGGCGCTTTTCGAGATCAAGCCAGGATACACTATAATGGACCGCCAGCTATTCCAGTACCGCAGCGCCGGCGTGGACAAAGTGGTGCTTCTCACGGGCCACATGGGGGACAAGATCAAGGCGGCCCTCGGGAGCGAGCGAATGGGAGTCAAGCTCGAGTACGTGTGGGAGGAACATCCAATGGGAACCCTAAACGCCATCCGGCTCGGCATGGAGGCGGTGCGTGAGGACGCTTTTGTCAGCAACGGGGACGTGATGGCGGATCTAAACCTGAAAAAAATGTGGGGTGAGTGGAAAAAGTCCGACAGCAAGGCCTCGATATTCGTGGTGCGAATGAGGAGCCCGTACGGGATTATAGAGCTCGGAGGAGGGAAGATCAAGGTATTCAGGGAGAAGCCGCTCCTGAGGCATTACATGAACGCGGGTTTTTACTGCATTTCAAAAGACGTGCTCCCGCTGCTTGAGAAGTTCAAGTTGGGAAACATAGAGACTACTGCTTTCCCTGAGCTGGCCGCTAGGGGGCAACTGACTTACCACAAGGAGGGCGGGCAGCCCTTCTGGGTTTCCGTGGACACTCCTAAAGAACTGGAGATGGTCAAGCAGGAGTATTCCAACAGGACGGACAAGCCTTGGGGCTACGAGAAAGTCCTGAAGCTGGACCAAAGCGGCATGGAAAAGCTTCTTTACATAATGGAAGGGCACAGGACATCTCTACACTATCACAAGGTCAGGGACGAGGCGCTGACTGTATTGCAAGGCGCCGGTTGGGTGGAGTTTGAGGATGGGAAACGGCAGGGCATCAAAAAAGGCTCGGTGATCCACATAAAGCCGAATACAGTACACAGCTTCGTGGCCCGCAGCAACCTCCTGTTCAAAGAGGTTTCCACCCCCAATCCAGAAGATGTCGTGCGGGTGAAGGACTTCTACAGTTTCAGGCTAGGGTGAGGCGGGCTGGGCGGAAGATGGCGAGCAAAAGGTCGTCCTTTTGGATTTTCGGGGCAGCGGTCACAGTCGTGGCGCTCGTTTCAGTCGTCTTTTGGGCAATTGCAGCTTCCACGTCGCAGGAGACCTGGAAAAGCGTAGGCTATCCCAGCGCCTTTCTTCTCGGAGTCATAGGCGCTTCTTCAGTCATCATTCCAATCCCCACCACGGTGGTTCTCCTAGCAATAGCCAGCTCTAGGATATTTGACCCGACCCTTCTTGCCGTGGCGTTCGGTTTGGGGTCGGCCGCTGGGCAGCTAACAAGCTACGCTGTTGGGTATGCCGGCAGCATGGTGGTCGGCAGAAAAAAGAGGCGCCAGCTGGATGCCATGTTAAAGATTTTTGAGAGGTACGGGATGGCTGCCGTTTTCATCTTCGCGCTGACACCCCTGCCAGACAGCCTTCTTTTCATCCCGCTGGGCCTGGCCCATTACAGCCTGTGGAAGGTTTTTGTCGCGGCGGCTGCTGGAAAGGTCGCCATGTCTCTCATAATCACACATGTCGGCGGGGCGGTCGGGCAAGTCTCGGAAAATTGGATTTTTGGGGTGGCAACTGCCGTGCTTTTGGGCCTGCTGGTGTTCGCTATGTTCAAGATAGATTGGGAAAAGTTCGTGCAGAAATATCTGCCTGAAAAAAAGCGAAAGAAGTAAGAATAGACTCGGGATTACTTGAATCTTTTCTCAAGCGCGGCCATCATAGCCTTGTATCCCGGCGCGTATTCAAGCTCTTCCGGTACAAGAGTTGCCGGGTGCACGAACCCCTGCTCGCGCATGTACTCGGCTTTTTCAGTGGCCTTGTTCCTGTAGTAGTCCCAGTCAGGCGTGTCGAAAGCGTCCACGTATGCCGTGAACTTCCCCTCGTGCATGCTGAAGAGTATGCCGCTTACGATGGGTATGCAGAAGTTGGAGGTTGCAGACGGCCTCATCTTGACTGGCATCAGCGGCAGGTGGTGGCTCCCTCTCGTGTTGCCCGCAACATAGTGGACTGTCTTGAAAACTGAGCATGTCTCTTCAGTCGCCGGGAACTTTTTCTGCATCCTCACTATCGCGGCAGGGTCGTCCTTCCCGACATATGTGCCGGCAATGTTGTGCAGTCTGTCGGTCGTGGCAGCTAGAAGAGGCTCATTGTCCTTGTTTCTCACGGCGTCTATGACAAATTGTCCTGGATACATCAATGAAGCGGCTATTAAGAAATTGTCTTGGGGTATGTTCAGCTCTGCCTTCTTCCCGCTCATGACGTCCATCACGGTCATGACCAATCCGTTTGCCAGCGACGGGTTCACTATCAGCGCCGTGTTCGCGGACGGCTCGCAGAACAGCCTGTAAAACGGGAAGTTGAAGGCGCCGGGTTCAGTCTTGTCTGCCGTGAACAATGCGAACGCCTCGTTTGGCCTTTCCTCAAACTCCATCTCAGCCACTCCAGGCCCCATCCCCTTGACGTTCCCTGAAAAAGAATCCTTCAAGATATCTTGCCCCGCCCCGTACAAGCTCTGTTTCTTCGCGACCTCTGTGCCTGCCTTGAATGCGTCCCAGCAGAGCTTGTGTATGTCAGAATTGTTCACGCCTTTGGTGTGGCTCAGCAGGATGTGTATGTCGTCCCCAGTGTACCCAATATAGCTGTCGATGAACATCCCCTTTCCATTTTTCTGAACGAAACTCTTCACAGCCTCAAGCAACTCATCGCTTGGCCTTGTGTGTCCTCCGATGCTCCCAACATCAGCTTTGATGGCTGTCAGGGTTATTCTCATTATTCACCCATCCAATTGAGTTTGATGGTTTTTAAACCATGCGGGTCATCGCCTAAGCTGCCTGCGCGTATGCCAGAGCGAAGGAACCCATCAGCCCGATGATGAAAGATACAGTAACACACATTATCAGGTTGGAAAATGGGACGCCTCCGGTCCCCGGCTTTGTCGGCTTGCCCCTCACTCTGGAAAGGACTTGGAAGGAGCGTTGGGTCCCCAAATGCGCGGCCCAGATGGTTAGCGGCAGGTTAACAGTCAGGACCAGCAGCATGAAGAAGACGTGCCAAAGCTCGGCTCCAGGGATGGAAAGTATGTTCCAATTACCAATCATGGATTCCATGGTCAGCAGGAGGGCGCTGTCGGCGACGCCCCTCGCGAAGAAGAAGATGGCCGCCCCGGCGCCGAAGAATATCTGGGAGAGCATGAAGGCCGCGACGACCGTGACGGGGAAGTAGAGCAGGGGCTGCCACCAGCTCATGGTTGCTGGCTGGGGGACCCCCACCGCCTGGCCAAGCTCGGCGAAAACTGTGGTCGTCCCGCCGCCCCACTTGCCGAAGACCACGCCGAAGACCCAGCTGCCGATTATCAGGAGCCACATGGAGTAGTAGATGTACTGTTCCCTCATTTCACCACCCAAAGTAATCCCGCGGGTTTAATTGATTTTGGGCAAAGTATTTTTCCGGAGGGCGAGAGTCATTTTCGGGCCGCCGTGGCTCAGCCTGGTAGAGCGACGGTTTCGTAAACCGTAAGTCGAGGGTTCAAACCCCTCCGGCGGCTCCACTAAAAACGACAAATGTTATACCTCTACATTTTTCACAAAAAAGCAATATTTAAATATATGTAGGGGTAAACAAAAGTGATGGTAACAATAAGAAAAAAGACAGTGGGGGGGCGAGTTTACTTCTACCTTGAGCACTCCATTCGCGTGGGCGAAAAGGTCGAGAAGAAGGAGCGCTACTTGGGCACCAAAATCCCAAAGAACTTGGCTGAGATTAAAGGGAACTTCCTCGGCAACATCTATAGAGAAAGATGGCACCCCAGTTTGGACAAAATAAGAGCCAGATATTTGGAAGAAATCAAGCGGATGCCAAAGTCTGCGCTGGAGAAAGAGTTGAGAACATTCACAGTGAGGTTCACATACGACACTCAAAGGATTGAGGGGTCTAGACTAACTCTTCGCGAGACTGCCGACCTTCTTGAAAAAGGGATAACACCGAAGGGAAAACCCGTTCGGGACGTGCTTGAGGCACAGGCGCATCGTGAGGTTTTCAACGAGATGCTTGATTTCAAGAAAGATCTCATTCTTTCTGTAATCCTGTATTGGCACAAGAGGCTCTTTGAGCAGACGAAACCGGATGTGGCGGGCAGGATTAGAACATACCAAGTAGCGATTTCTGGAAGCAAGTTTGTTCCTCCCCTCGCTGTGGAAGTCTACCCGATGTTGCGCGAGTTCTTCATCTGGTATGTCAGGAATAAAACGAAACTTCACCCAGTTGAACTCGCCGCTCTGGTACACCTTAAGCTCGTGACCATACACCCGTTCGGAGACGGGAACGGCAGAATCTCGCGCCTCGCCATGAATTTCGTATTGAACATAAACCGCTACCCGATGTTGAACATCCCTTACGAGGGGCGGAACAGCTACTACAACGCCCTTGAAAGGTCCCAGTTAAAGAACAATGATGGAATCTTTCTCCAGTGGTTCATCAAGAGGTACGTTAAGGAGCACAAGAAGTACTTGAAACGATAAATCTAAACGATAATCGGTATCTCTCCGGCGGCTCCACACTTTATTTTGGAGATAAACGATAGAAATAAGGTGATTCACTTGGGTAAAACTGAAACCATAATTTCCCAAAAGGTTGGTAAAGAAAAACCCAAGTATGGATACACCGCAATGAAGTATTTTGTTTATATGAGTTTTATTGGGGCAATTGGGTCGTCAATTGCTTTAGTTGGGATGTTCACTAGTTCACCCTTTAGCACGCTTTTGTT
>JBFLWG010000014.1:0-23506 GCA_040757795.1 Hadarchaeota archaeon (SeqCode)
TTCTCGAAAATCAGGGAAATTATGCCCCCGAAAGCCGCGATGTACTGGTCCTGCTTCCCGATAGGCTCCTTCAGGATGTCTATCTCTATCTTGCAGGCCTCCTCCGCAAGCTCCTGCGGCGGGACATACTCCCTGTTGTGGAAATGAAGCGCCCTAAGCAGGCCGACTGTGAAGCTCCCGGAAGAGCCCAGGCCCGCCCTCGCAGGGATGTCCGCCATGCTCCCCACCTCTATCTTCTTGGTGACCTTGGTCAGCTTCAGGGCCTCCCGGATTATCGGATGCTTCAGCTGGTTCACGTTGTCCACCATCTCTGACTTTGAGTAGTGTGCGATGACCTTGTTGATGAAGATGTCGTGGAGGTCGATGTAGATGTACTTGTCTATCGCCGCGCCAATCACGAGGCCGCCTTGCTTGGAGTAGTAAGAAGGCAGGTCCGTTCCGCCGCCGCCAAAAGTTATTCTAGCAGGAGTTCTTGTTATTATCATGCTGTTCCATAACGGATTCACGGCGTGATATTTAGGTGTTTGGTGGGCGGTGCTGGTTAAGTTTTAAAACCGCCGGTAGAGTGGATATCGAGGGATTGAAATGAGGGCATTGGTTACGGGGGTTAACGGTTTCATTGGGAGCTATCTTCCCGACTTCCTGGCGGGGAAAAAAATGGAAGTCTTCGGGACCATTCGGGAGCACGGGATGGGCGGCATGGAACACGCGAAGGACAAAATAAAACTGATAAAATGCGACATGCGCAGCCTGCCTGAGGTGAAAAACGCCGTCAAGGAAGTCTGTCCCGACATCATCTACCACTTGGCCGCGCAGAGCCGCCCCGATGTCTCTTGGATAGACCCGGTCGGCACCATGGACATCAATCTCATGGGCACGGTTTACCTGTTCGAGGCCGTGCGGCAGCTGGAGCTCGACCCAAAAATCCTCGTGCCCGGCTCGAGCGCGGAGTACGGACTAATAAAAAAGGAGGAACCACCAATCAAGGAAGACCATCCACTGCTTCCGGTCAGCCCCTACGGTGTTAGCAAGGTGGCGCAGAACCTCCTTGCCTACCAGTACTTCAAAAACTATGGAATGAAGACCGTCCGGGTCAGGATATTCGGCGCGACTGGGCCGCGGAAGGTCGGGGACGCCTGCTCCGACTTCTGCAAGCAGATAATCAGGATAAAACGGGGGGCTGAACCCGTCATTCATGTAGGGAACTTGGACGTTGTGAGAGACCTGATGGACATAAACGACACTCTGGACGCCTTCTGGGTCCTGCTTGAGAAGGAGAAGTACGGCGATGTCTACAACGTGTGCTCCTCCAAACCTCTTAGAATAGGGGACATGCTCGACAAGCTGCTGATGATCTCGGGTGTAAAAGCCAGAATAGAAATGGACCCGAAAAAACTGCGCCCAACCGACGAGCCGGTTGTGGTCGGCGACAACACCAAAATCTCCAAAGAGTGTGGCTGGGCGCCGAAAATTCCTTTTGAAAAGACGCTTGCTGACACCCTTGATTACTGGGTAAAAGTGGAAAAAGAGAGGGCCGTATAATCAGCCGAATTTTCTGAAGTATTCTATTGTCTGTCTCAATCCTGCTTCCAGCGGCACCGTTGGCTCCCACCCAAGCAGCTTTTTGGCCTTAGAGATGTCCGGCCTCCGGCGTGAAGGGTCATCCATTGGCAGGGGTTTGAAAACTACCTCTGATTTCGAGCCTGTTATCTTTTTCACGAGCCTTGCGACCTCCAAGACCTTGACCTCGCGCGGGTTTCCTATGTTGGCAACCTCCCCGGCCAAGCCTCCCTTGAACATCATCATGAGCAGGCCGTCCACCAAATCAGTTACATAGCAGAATGACCTCGTCTGTGCCCCTTTCCCATAAACTGTGATTGGCTTTCCTCTCAACGCCTGGTTGGCAAAGTTCGGGATAACTCTTCCGTCGTCCTTCCTCATCCTCGGCCCGTAGGTGTTGAAAATTCGCGCAATCCTTACGTCGACCCCATGCCGCCTGAAGTACGCCATTGCCAGTGCTTCTGCGAACCTCTTGGACTCGTCATAGGGCGATCTGATGCCGTTGGGGTTGACATTACCCCAGTAAGTCTCCTTCTGTGGGTGCTCCAGCGGCTCCCCGTAGACCTCGGAGGATGAAGCCAGCAGAAATCTTGCGTTCTTTTTCTTCGCCAGGTCCAAGGAGTTCTTCGCCCCCATTGAATTAGTCATCAGGATCTCAACCGCGTGCTCCTCAAAATCCACCGGCGAAGCCCTTGAAGCAAGGTCAAAAATGTAGTTCACCGGGCCTTTGATGTCTAGCTGTTCCCGTACGTCATGCTCCATGAACCCAAACCCATCTTTGCTCTGTAGGTGGGCGATGTTTTTCTTGTTGCCGGAGCTGATGTTGTCAACACAGATTACACCGACCCCCTGATCTAGGAGCCTCTCGCACACCCAAGACCCGATAAAGCCAGCACCGCCAGTTACGACTGCCGTCTTTTTCACATTTTCACCCGACAGCCCTGTCATACGATGTTTTCAGGGCGTTCCAGTACGTCTCTATCGTCCCGATGTCCAGCCATATGTCGCGTGATGTTAGCTTGATGGCGTAGCAACTCAAACCCATGTCGATCAGACTTTGGATTCCGTCGGAAAGCTGGATTTCATTTCCCTTCCCGGGCGGGGCTTCCGCCAGCGCCTTGAAAATCACAGGCTTGAAAATGTAGATTGGCATTATAGCCAAATTTGTCTTTGGCTTCTCTGGCTTTTCCACGATTTTTTTGAGCTTGAAGAGGTTGCCGGAAACCTTTTCCACCTCAACGACGCCGAACTGCTTCGGGTTCTCAACTTCTCTTATCAAGCACGTCATATCCGCTTTCAGCTTTTTGTGTGTTTTCAACAGGTCGTGGAGGTGCTTGTCTCCATCGGAGAATATGTAGGTATCCCCCGCGTGGACAAACACCAGATTTTCTCCCACGAAAGGCGCCGCCCTGAGAACAGCATCGCCGAACCCTTTCGGCCCGGGCTGGTTGACCCACACTATCCTTGAGTTCTCGATTTTTTTGTAGAAGCTCGCCAGCTCTTTGGAGACATCTGCTTTCCCTATTTTTTCCAGCATCCTGATGTAGCTCGGGTCTGGCGTGAAATGGTCCTCAATCGCTCTTTTTTCCCGCCCTATGATGAAGCAGAACTCCCGGAGGCCCAAGTCGAACAGCTGCTCGAAAACAAGCTGAAGAAGTGGTTTCAGGTACGGCTGGCCATCATGTGATTTTGAGAAAAGCGGCAGCATCTCCTTGGGCTGCTCCTTTGTGGCTGGCAGCAGCCGGGTACCAAGACCCGCCGCAGGTATAACAACCTTCATTCCCTTACCCCTCCCACTTTCCCGATTTTTTTGTTGACATCTTCAACCGCTTTCAGCAATTTGGGTTCATGGCCTACTTCCCTTGAGAAAGCTATGAGCGCCGCCAGATCTTTTGGAAGGCACTTCCCGCCAAACGCCTTCCCGTGGATGGTACCATAGGTCCCTATCCGGCTGTCCATCCCCACCACTCTCGCAACATAGTTGGAATCCACGCCAATTTTCTTGCATATGAAGAAAATCTCGTTCCAATAGGATATCCTGAGTGCCAGAGCGCAGTTGCTCGCATACTTGATCATTTCCGCAGTTCTCATATTCGTCCTTAAAATTGGAATCTTCAGCGGCCGGTAAAGTTTTGAAAGAACGTCCCCGGACCTCTTGTCAAACTCGCCTATCACAATCCTTTCATCATTGAAGAAATCCCTCTTGAACTTTTTGTCCTTCGTCCAAGACTTGTGGATTTCTGTCAGGAACTCAGGGTTCATGCAGACCCCTATGTCCCTGCCAACTTTTTTGCCGGAATTCTTTTCCAGAAGCGGAACGACCAATCGCTCAGTAGTTCTTGGGGCAACCGTGCTTTTGACTGCCACAAGATAGTACCCCTTTTTACTCTTGAGATTCTTCGCCAGTTCCCCAACAGCGGACCTTATGTAACTGATGTCTATTTTGCCGCGTTTTGTCGGTGTTGGGACCGTTATGAAAGCTATGTCTGAGTTGCCCACCGCCTCGACAATTTTTGATGTGGCTTTAAATCCCTGGTCCCGCAACTCTTTCACTCTCCGTTCGTTGATATCAAAAAATATGACGCTGTTTCCAAGTGCATCGAGACCTTTGCCAACGATTGTTCCCACAACACCGCCGCCGATTATGCTTATTTTGGCCATCATCCCTTCCCCTACAATATCTGCCATGTTTTAAATATGCCGTAGAAACTTGCAAGAAAAACGGGCCCGGCGGGATTCGAACCCGCGGTTTGCAGCTTAGAAGGCTGCCGCCTTATCCATGCTAGGCCACGGGCCCACGATAACTGCTCGCACGAAGATTAATACATCCACGCACGCCGAAAAACGGGGCTCGGCCAGCTCTTTCAGATTGGCAAACACAACACGTATGGTGCTTTTAAATTGGGTACCCATAATTTACTGATATTAAATGAAGATTCTTGTGACTGGAGGGAGCGGGTTCATCGGCGGAGAGATGCTGCCGAAGCTGGTTGAACTCGGCCACGAAGTTTACTCTCTGGAAAGATACGTCACAGGGCGCTACGTCCTGGGACAGAAAACCATAGCTGTAACAGGCGACCTGCGCGATGGGCTCTCCATCAGAAAACGCGTGAAAGAAATACAGCCGGAAGCGGTTATCCATCTTGCATCAATTAGCCCGGTCTCTTACTCTTATGACCACCCACACGAGGTTTTCGAGGTCAATGCGCTCGGAACTATCAACCTTGCTGAGGCATGTTTTCGCGAGGTAAAAAATTTAAAACAATTCCTGTGGGCCGGCACCTCTGAGGAGTATGGCAACCAGGACAAGTTTCCCATCAGAGAAGACGCTGAACTCAAGCCCAACAGCCCATACAGCGCAAGCAAAGTCGCGGCTGACAAGTATCTTGAGTACATGCGCGCGGCATATGGCTTTCCGACAACAGTCCTCAGGCCATTCAACACTTTCGGCCGGAAGAACAACACGCACTTTGTAATTGAACGAGCTCTGACCCAGATGCTGCAAGGGAAGGATGTGATGCTGGGGGATCAAACGCCTATAAGGGACTTTCTGTACGTGGACGACCACGTGAACGCCTACCTCACATGCCTGGGCAATGAAAAAGCCGTCGGAGATGTTTTCAACTTTTGCACAGGGCGAGGGGTTACAATAAAAGAAGTGGTCAACGAGCTCACAAAAATCACCGAATTCAAGGGTAAAATCACTTGGAACACCGTCCCGCCCAGGCCTCTCGACATAAAGAAATTGATAGGCAGTTATGACAAGGCAAAACACGTCCTGGGGTGGGAACCAAAGTATTCCCTTGAGACTGGCTTGAAAAAAATTGTTGACTTTTGGAAAAGCAAATTGGCGGCGCAATCAGCTTAGCCGCCGACCTCTTTGTAAACCACAAACGTTTTTTCCGCGGTTTTTTGCCAGGAAAAAGATTTCGCCCTCTTGAGCCCCTTCTTGGCAAAACTGTCGCTCAGCCCGTCGTCGGTCAAAACATTGTATATGGCGTCAGCAAAGCCACTCACGTCCTGAGAGTTTTTCATTATTCCAGCATCTCCCACGACCTCCGGTAACGAGGCCGCGTTGGATGTAACCACTGGCACTCCGCATGCCATGGCCTCCAGAGGCGGCAGGCCGAAACCTTCATAGCTGGATGGAAAAACAAAAACATCGGCGGAGTTGTAAAATTTCGGCAGCTCGTTCTCCGGCACGTAATCGAAGAAAGTCACGTCATTTTGCAGCCCAAGTTGGTCTATTAAACTTGATATCCCCGCCCGCCCAACCTTGCTACCTGCTTTCCCAACTTTAACCAGCTTCACTCCCGGGAGTTTTTTCTTGATCTTGTAAAATGCCTTCAGAAGCACCGGGACATTTTTCCTGAATTCCTCCGTCCCAGAGTACATCACAACCTTCTCCTCGAACTCGAACGGTTTTTTGAAATCTCGGAGGGGTTTATATTTTCCTGTATCAACCCCTAGATGTGTAACAGTGACCCGCTCCGCGGGGTAATGAAAATTCTTGACGACCTCTTTTTTGGAGAATTCCGAAATTGATATGATTCTTGCTGCTTTTTTCAGCGCACCTGCCCACATAGGCACGTCAAGTCTGTGGAGCATGTAACTTGACCACCCGTACTCTTTAGTGAGCCTGTTTTTCAGTATGTAGATTGGGAAAACGTCAAAAACAGTCACTATGGCCGATTTTTCTTTCAGACTGTCGAGGAGGTGCGCCTGTTCATGGGAGGCGATGTGAATCACGCCATCTTTTAGGTTTCTGTTCACGATTTTTGGGTACAACAGATGCTTGGGCAACAGCGAAAACAGCGGCAAACGGAGCCCCTTGTACCCTATAACATTGAACTGGGCTTTTTTCTTCAACAGTTCATACACCATTTTTTGGTGTCTTGACTGGCCGAACATCGCCCCGGTTTTCTCACCTATTATGTAGTTTACCAGCATGCAACCAATATTTTGACTTGTTCCACATCTAAAAAGCTCGCAATTTTTGTTTATATAGATGAAAAACTGTGTTCACGGCCGGCGCAGGTGATTTAATACATATTGTTTAATTATTCAAGGTGAAGATGGGAAAGCTTTTCGGGACATTCGGCGTCCGCGGACTGGCAAACAAGGAGCTGACCCCTGAGATGGCCTTCAGGCTGGCGCTGGCTCTGGCCAACCACCTGGGCGGAAAGGGCAAGGTCGCGGTGGGGCACGACAACCGGACATCAAGCGTCATGATAGAGAACGCCGTCACGGCCGGACTCCTCGCGGGCGGGTGCGATGTCCTGAGGCTCGGCCTGACCCCGACGCCAGTCTTATCGTTCGCCATCCCCCACTTCTCATGCGATGCCGGGGTGATCATCACAGCCTCCCACAATCCTGCGGAGTACAACGGGATGAAGTTCTGGGGGTCTGACGGGGCTGGCTTCGAAAGGAAGCGCGAGAAGGAAATCGAGCGCGCGCTGGAAGCTGGAGCGAAGACCGTCGGGTGGCAGGAGATAGGAAAAACCGCTGTTGCGGACTCTATCGCCCCCTACATTCAATTCACTCTGAAGAAGGTGCCAAAGTTCAAGCGGAGACTCAAGGTGGTGGTGGACTGCGCCAACGCGGTCGGGGCTATGGTCACGCCGCAGCTGCTCAGGGAGCTAGGCTGCCAGGTAGTCTCCATGAACTCCCAGCTGGACGGGACCTTCCCCGGCCGAAAGCTTGAGCCGGTGCCAGAAAACCTGGGGGAGCTTGCCAAGACCGTGGTCGCCTGCAAGGCCGACGCAGGGATCGCCCACGATGGTGACGCCGACAGGACATTGGTGGTGGACGAGACCGGGAAGATACTGAGTGGGGACAGGGTGTTCGCGATAGCTGCGATGCATTACCTGCGCGGGAGAAAATCTCCTAGGGTGATAACCACCGTCGCGACCAGCACGGTCATAGAGGACATGACAGCCAGGCTTGGCGGAACCGTGACCAAGACAAAAGTCGGGGAGCCTGAGATAGTCGGGGAGTTCAAGAAACACGGCGGAGACCTCGGCGGCGAGGAGAACGGGGGGGTTCTGTTTTTTGACTGGTCGATGTGCCGGGAAGGGATAATGACTGCGCTCCAGTTCATGGCGGCGGTAGACGAGAGCGGAGGCACCATCTCCGAACTCAACTCAACCTTGCCGAACTACCATCAAGTGAAGCAGAGGGCCAAGTGCCCCAACGAGCTAAAGCAAAAGGTGCTGGAAGTCCTGTCCGAGAGATTCTCAAAATACAAGTTGAACAGAATCGATGGCCTGCGGGTGGACTTTGATGACGGCTGGCTGCTGCTCAGGCCGTCCGGCACGGAGCCTTTGTTCAGGTGCTTTGCCGAGGCAAAGACGGCGGAACGCGCCAATGAACTTGTTGAACTGGGGATGAAAGAGCTGGAAAAAGCCATCGCGGACCTTACTTGATCGCGCTGTATTCCCCGCGGATGTTTATCTCCGCCCCGCACTTGTGGCACTTGTGATTTTTCAACTTGTACTGAAGGATGTCGAAACCCTCTCTCTCGATGAGCAGCTCCCCGCAACTCGGGCAGTATGTGTTGTCAAACTCGTGCCCGGGGACGTTCCCTATGTAAACGTAAAGCAGCCCGGCCTTCTTCGCTGTGTCAATGGCGCGCTCGAGAGTCCTGACGGGTGTGGGCTCGCGGTCAGCCATCCTGTAGTGGGGGTAGAAGCGGCTGAAGTGAATCGGAGTGTCAAGGCCAAGCTCCTCCGCCGCCCAGCCGCAAAACTTCCCTATCTCATCGCTGGAGTCGTTCTCTCCCGGAATCACAAGATATGTCACCTCGAGGTGCTTGCCGTTCTCCACCAGCCACTTGCACGTCTCCAGCACAGGTTGAATGCCGGCCACGTGGCAGACCTCCCTGTAAAACCTGTCAGTGAAGGCCTTGACGTCAACGTTGGAGGCATCAAGATAAGGTCCTAGCTCCTCCAGCGCTTCAATCGTGGTGTAACCGTTGGTCACAAATGAGTTGTAAAGCCCTGAGCGGTGGGCCAATTTTCCAACATCAATCGCGTACTCGGACCATATCGTCGGCTCAGTGTAGGTGTGTGAAACCCCCTTGCAGCCGTAGCGCTTGGCCAGCTCGATCACCTTCTCCGGCGGCACGTCCTCAAACGGCACGCTATCCACGCTGGCCTGGGAGATGGACCAGTTCTGGCAGTGCCCGCACGAGAAGTTGCATCCCGGCGCTGATATGGAGAAGGATGTGCTCCCGGGATAGAAATGGTAGAACGGCTTCTTCTCGATCGGATCCACTGCCATGGATACTATCGAGCCGTAGACGAGGGAGTAAAGGTGCCCGCCCTCGTTTTTCCTGGCCCTGCAGACCCCGACCTTCCCGTCTGCTATCGTGCACCTCCACGGGCAGAGGAAGCAGCCGACCTTTCCACCCGGCATCTCCTTCCAGAACTTTGCGAGCTTTTTCATGCCCTCTAAAATACTACTGCCCCCCATAACTAAAGTTTTTCATATGGCACAAACATATCAAGTGTGGTCAAAATGGCCGAAAAAATGAAGGAGATCGAGAAGAGCGCGGAAGAAATAGTCGAGTCGTTCGTGGAGGCTGCCAAAGGTCTTCCAGAGCTAAAGGAGACATACTACAGCCAGGAGGAACACAACATCGTCAGGCCGGACGGGAAGCCAACCCCTCCCGAGGAGTTGGCGAAGTTCAGGAAGAGGTTCATTTCAGTGATGCCCGGCTCGGACGATGCAGGCAACCTTAAAGTGGAGGTCGCAAAATGGGTGGAACGCTAGAGAAGCTCGAGAGGATAATGAGTGGCGAGCTCTCGGCCGTGGAAAACATGTGGCAGACGCTAGAAATGATCGAGAAACTGAACAAAGATGTTAACGCCTTCATCGAGCTGAACCAGAACGCCCCTGCGGAAGCCGAAGCGGTTGACAGGAAGATCAAAAAGGGCGAGAATGCCGGGCGGCTGGCGGGGCTGGCCGTCGGCGTCAAGTCGAACATCAACGTCGCGGGCCTCCGGGCAACCTGCGCCTCGCGCACGCTTGAAAACTACGTCTCAACTTACGATGCAGAAGTTGTGAAGAGGGTCCGAGCTGAGGGTGGCATCGTCATCGGGATGAACAACATGGACGAGTTTGCTTGCGGCTCCAGCGGGGAGACCAGCGCCTTCGGCCCCACCGACAACCCCGCCGCCCCTGGACACATCCCGGGGGGCTCGAGCAGCGGAGGGGGGGCGGCGATCGCTGCCGGACTTTGCGACCTGTCGCTGGGCACAGACACCGGGGGCTCCATCAGGAACCCCGCAAGCCACTGCGGCGTTGTCGGCTTGAAGCCAACATATGGATTGGTCCCAAGGCAGGGGCTGATAGACCTCGGGATGAGCCTCGACCAAATCGGCCCGATTTCTCCGGATGTGGCTGGAGCTGCCCTCCTTCTTGAAACAATCGCCGGCAAAACACGGAACGAGTGCGTGATGCTGAATGTTGACAGGGTAAACTACATGGACCAGCTTGATGCCGGAGTCAGCGGCATGAAGGTTGGGGTGAGCCGCAAGTTCACGGAGCTTACGGACCCCCTCGTCATGGAAGTCGTGGATAATTCTGTTGAACAGCTGCGGGGCCTTGGTGCTGAAATTGTGGAGGTCGAACTGCCCAACCTGGAGCGCGGCCTACCGGCTTATTACCTGATAGTCTCGGTTGAGTTCTTCTCGGGGACCCGAAAGTTCGACGGGAGGAAGTACGGGAGGAAGATTGAGGAGGCCTGCGGAGAGGAGGTGCTGCGAAGGATACTGCGCGGGCGCTACATCAGCCAGAAGGAGTACAGGGGGAAGTTTTACCAGAGGGCACTCCAAGTAAGGACATTGGTCAGGCAGGAGCTGATGGCGGCGCTTGAAAAGGTGGATGTTATCGTGGGGCCGACAGTGCCGAAGCTTCCCCACAAGTTCGGGACCAAGCTCACTCCTATGGAGATGTACGGCTATGACTATCTGACCATCCCAACCAACCTCGCTGGCATCTGCGGTGGGGTTGTGAAAGCCGGAAGGATAGATGGAATCCCTGTTGGGGTGCAGGTGCAGGGAAGGGTCCTTGGAGAGCCAGAGGTGTTCAGGGTGATTAGGGCGCTGGAGGAGACGCCATGAAGATAAAAATCGGGCTGGAGGTACACCAACAGTTGACGACCCAGCAGAAGATGTACTGCGACTGCCCAACCAACTACCAAGATGTCCCCCCAAACACGAACGTCTGCCACATCTGCACGGGGATGCCCGGGTCCAAGCCCATGCCGCCGAACGAGCGAGCCGTGGACGCCGCAATAGAGATTGCCCTGATGCTCGGCTGCAAAATCATCACAGACCAGACTATCTACATCCAGCGAAAGCATTACGACTACCCGGACCTGCCATCCGGCTACCAGCGCACCAGCCTGCCGATCGCCAGGGAAGGGGCCCTGGAGGGGGTGAGGATCAGGGAGGTGCACATGGAGGAGGACCCAGGGCAGTACAACCCGGCGGCCGGGACTGCCGACTACAACAGGTCGGGGGTGCCTCTTGTGGAGATAGTGACCGAGCCTGACATGAAGTCCCCCGAAGAGGCCAGAAGGTTCATGCGCCTGCTCACGCGGGTGCTGGAGTACACAGGGAAGGTCAGGCCGGAGGCTGGCGGGGCCATGCGCGCCGACGTCAACATTTCCCTTGAAGGAGGCGGGAGGGTGGAGGTCAAGAACATCAACTCTGTGAAGGGGGCCTACAAGGCGCTGAAGTTTGAAGTCATGAGGCAGCGGGGGAAGCTCAAGCTCGGGGAAACCGTCACGCGGGAGACAAGGGCCTACCTGGAGAGCCAGATGACAACCGTGCCGATGAGAACAAAGGAAATGGAGGAGGACTACCGCTACATTCCAGACCCCGACATCTTCCCGCTGATACTTGACGCCGACAGAGTGGACAGGGTCAAGAGCGGGATGGCCGAGGCTCCACACCTAAGGGAGCAGCGCCTCGTGAAGCAGTACAAGATCCCAAAGCCTGCTGCGGAAGTCATCGCCAGCGAGCGGGAGCTTGCCGACCTTTACGAGGAAGTTGCAAAGGAGGTCAATCCAAAGCTTGCCGCGGCCTGGTTCAGGACAAAACTGAAGAAGGTGCTGAACTTCATGGGGCTCCGGGCGGCCGACGCCGGATTCATGCCGCTGCAGCTGTCCGGCCTGCTAAAGCTTGTGAAGGTGAGGAAGATAACTCCTGAACAGGGGGAGATGGTACTGCGGGAGATGGCAAGGAAGCCGGCCGACCCGGAGGAGTTGATTGTGAGGTTAGGCTTTGTCCCTCTAAAGAAATCTGAACTCACGGCGGTGGTGGCAAAAACCATCAGGGAGAACCAGAAGGCCGTGAATGACTATCGGGCCGGAAGAAAGGAAGCGCTGAACTTCCTTGCCGGAAAGGTCATGAGGCTAACGAGGGGGAGAGCCGACCCGAGGGCTGTCGCAAAATTGCTGCGAACGAATCTCAAAACAATAAAAAAACGAAAAATGCTGAAGGACAGATAGTGTGAAAAAACGACCTTCTGTTTCGCTTCCAATCCTTCTTTTTCTGGTTTATTATTTGACGCTGGCTCTGCTGGGCTGGTACGGGGTAGATTTTGAGAACCCCTCAGCTTGGACGGCCGTACTCCTGAGCATTTTCTATTACCCTTTCATGTTCGCTTGTTTGGTGGTATTCAACAGGTTTCAGGGATTCAAGCTAAAGGACTTGGGTTTCAGCCGAGTGAAGGGCTGGCCTCGCCTGGCGTTTCTTGGAGTAATTTTGGGCACCGTGAGTTCGCTATCTCTAATGGCACTCTTCGGCATTTTCAGGTGGGCCGGCCTGGTGTCGGTGCTTTCAATTCCAACTGCTGAAACCCCCGCAGTTGTGATTATTGCTACTCTGTTGATCACGTTTGAAGTGCTCTTGGTCCTTGCTGCGGTAGAGGAAGCCGCATTCCGCGGTTACATCCAAAGGGTCTTCAATCTCAGATACGGATTCTTAAAATCTCTTGTTGCCGCATCTCTGCTCTTCGCTATTGCTCATTTTTCTTTTGTCACCATCATTAAATTGTCGCAGCTGGCGCCCGTAATGACTTGGAACTTGATACAAGTCCAATTGATCAACACATTTCTAGGTGTGTTGCCCGCTGGATTCTTCTTTGGTTATGTTTACTATAAGACTAGACAAAACCTGATTTGCCCGATATCTTTTCACGCCACACACAACTTCTTTTTGATTTTGATACAAACGCTGCTGAATTCTTATGTGTCGCTTGCTTTTCTTACCACTCCGGGGTGGAGCATTCTTATCCTGCTTTTGTGGATGGCCATAGTCTGGTCAGCAATGCTTCTGCTCTTGAAACACTTCAAAATAAAAGGGAAGCTGCGTCAGTAGCCGTACATCTTTTCAGGCTTGGGCACTAGGTCCTGCGTTTCCACAAACTTGTTCGGCGGGAGAACCTTCGCTATCGCACGTTCAAAGTCCCCGTGCTCAACATGGTCCCTTTCGTCTCGGATGGCGAACATTCCCGCCTCCGTGCAGATGGCCTTGATGTCGGCCCCCGTCGCCCTGTCTGTTGAATGTGAAAACGCCGCGAGGTCTATTCCTTTCTCCAGGTTCATGCTCTTGGTATGGATCTTGAAAATTGCCCGCCTAGCCGTCTCGTCCGGGAGCGGGAAGTAAATCAGCCTGTCGAACCTGCCCGGCCGCATCAGCGCCTGGTCAAGAATATCAGGCCTGTTGGTGGCACCTATGATCCTGACGTCGCCCCTGGGGTCGAAGCCGTCTATCTCGGCCAGCAGCTGCATGAGGGTCCTGTGGACCTCCCGGTCGCCGCTGGTTGAGCTGTCGAGCCTCCTCGCGCCGATGGCGTCCAGCTCATCGACGAAGACTATGGAAGGCGCCTTCTCCCGGGCGAGGTCAAACATCTCCCTGACCAGCCTGGCCCCCTCCCCGATGTATTTCTGAACAAGCTCCGAGCCTATCACCCTGATGAAGGCGGCCTTGGTCTCATGGGCCACCGCTCGGGCGACCAGAGTCTTGCCTGTACCAGAAGCGCCGTAGAGAAGAACTCCTTTGGGAGGGTCTATTCCAACACTCTTGAAGAGTTCTGGCTTTAGGAGCGGAAGCTCCACCGTCTCCTTCACCTCCCTAATCTGGTCCTCCAGCCCCCCTATTTCCCCGTAAGAAACTGCCGGCGCCTCCTCTATCTCCATCCCAAGGACGAACGGGTCCCTCTTGGAGGGCAAGAGCTCCATTATGCTCAGGGTCCTCTGGTTGAGGGCCACCCTGCAGCCCGGCTTTATGTCGTCGGCCTTGACAAAGTTGGAAACAGTGACGACGAAGTGGGGGCCTGTGCTGCTCCTGACAACGGCCCTGCCATCCTCGAGCAGGTCCAGGACTGTCGCAGCCACCATGGGCGGAGCCTTGAGGCGGTCGAACTCGGCCCGGAGGCTGGCGAGCGACCTGTCCACCTTAAGGTACTCCCCCTCGATGTGTCTCTTCTCCTGCTCCAGGTCCCTGAGCCTCCTCTCTAGCCCCTGGATGTACTCGAGCACGTAGCTCTCGTCAAACAATTTTTCCTTAGGCTTGGAAGTTTCCGACAACTTTTCCCCCACATACCTCTCTGAAAAACCATTTAACCTTGACGCTGGCGCCTCACTCCGCCTCTATCCTGGGCGCCAGCAGGAAGCGCAGCCTCCCCTTTCCGTCGGCTATCGGCAGATCCAGCTGGATTGGCAGGTCTGAGCCCAAGCTTATGCTGACTTGGTCCCCCGAGCCGGCGCCGCCCACCATGTCTGCCAGGTACCTCGTGCCGAAAGTCGCCCCCGCTGGCCTTTCCACCTTAAGCTTCGCCAGCCCCTCGTCCTTCTCACCCAGCTTCAGCTCGGAGGTCCCCCTGTCTCCCTCCGCGACCATGGAGAGCTCCTTGTCCTTGACGTCAAACCTGACCTTGTCCCCAACCAGCTCCGCGTCCTTAAGCCCGTCTTGGAGGACCCCGGCCAGCACGTCCGCTGTGGCAGTGAACTGGATCTTTGGCTCCTTCATCTCCGCTTCCCTGACATCTATAAGCGCCATGTTCAGCTTCCTCGTGGACGCCCCTTTGAATGTGAAGTTCAGCCTACTCTGCTTGCTGTCCAGTTCCATGGTCAGTTCGTCGTCGGGCTTCGCCCTGGAGAGCACCTTGTCCATCTCCATCAGGTTGACCCCGATGGTGGCCGGCTCCTCCACATCATACTCGCTGAATGCAGATGCAGGAAGCTCGAAGTCAACAAGGGCCACGTGTGAAGGGTCCATCGCCATCATCTTGACCTTCTCGGCCGAAAACTTGAAAGAAGCCTCCTCGATTATGTTGACCATTGCCTTCACGCATGACTTCCAGACCTTCGAGTCGTCCATCTTGACCCTTACCATCAGCCGACCTCCTGCCTCAGCTTCTCCATTTCATGCAATGCCCCGACGTAAAGCTCGATGTTCAGCCTGTCCACCCTCCGCACTATCTCGGCGTGAAGCTCGGCCGACCCCTCGATCCCCATCGGCACCCCGAAAACCATGACCTTGGCGCCTACGTCCACTGCGGTTGCCAGCGACGGGTCCTCAGCGACCACGAGCAGCCTGCCTGACCCATCGTCGATTGTGAACTCTGACTCCTGCTTGTCCACCACGCTGCCCACGACCCTCACCCTTTCCTCACCTGGTACCACTTCTGATACCATCCTGGGGACCGCGGGCTTCACAACTGGTCTGACCTCCTCCATTCAACCACCTACGCGTACTCCCTCCACACCTTTTTACACTTAGTGCAGCGGTAAAAACGTGTCGATGGCTCGTCTGCCGAGCGGGTCTGTCTTATCCACCAGTATGCCTGGTCGTTGCCGCACTTCGGGCACTTGGTTCTGGCCGTCGGGAGGGTGGATGGGGCCTCTTCCTCTACGACCGTGACCTCCTCCCTCTCCTCGCTCTTTTTCGCCATCTTGTATTCCTCAACTCCCTCGGCCTTCACCGAGTGGCCGCATGAGGTGCATGTGAGAAAAACATCCCCGTCAACCTTCTTGGGCAACATTAGCGACCCGCACTTCTTGCAAAACTGCATAGCTTCACCTCAAACCCGCGTCCTTTAAAATCTTCGCGTGGTCGAATGCCATCTTTCTCCACGGTATTTTCCTGAAAAACCTGGCGCCTGCGGCGTCCGACCCTGCCTTCAGCCTGCCGCCTGCCGGCCTCGCCAAAAAACAAACTGTGACAGTGTGCCCGCGGGGGTCCCTGTCCGGGGCAGAGTAGACTCCGACCAGCCGCTCGATTACAACATCAAGTCCCGTCTCCTCCTTCACCTCCCTGACGGCGGCGTCCTCCACCATCTCTTTGTACTTTACGAAACCTCCAGGAAGGGCCCAACCGCCCCTGAACGGGTTTTTTCCCCGCTTAATCAGCACCACCCCCTCCCGCGCCTTGATGACGACATCCACCGACAGCTCCGGCTTTTTTTTCACAACGTCACCTGTTCTGGAACCACAGGGCTATGTTCCCAAGCTTCGGGACAACAAAAACAACCTTGCCTGTTATCCTCTCTGGGTAGATGATCAAGTCGTCTGGCCAAGGGGTGTCTGAAGGGTTCACGAGGTAGTCGTTGTGGTCCCCTTTTGTGGTGAACCTCACCGCGCCGCCTTCCTCCCAGACGGCCAAGACCCTGTGGGTCAGTGGGATTGTGTAGGGGCTGCGGTCGACTATCAGGACATCACCGATTGAAATGTCGGAGACAGAACCAACTCCCTGTATAAAAAGAAGGTCCCCCCTTTCAAACCCTCCCTGAATTGGGAACTTTGAAGCGTCGAATGTTAAAGTATTCTCAGCAACCTGTGTGAGACCTTGGCTGACGAGGAATGACTTGCGGACATTTACATCCTCAAAATAAACCTTCCAGTCCTGCCCATCGTGGACCATGCTGCCCGAGGTCACCGCCATCCAGTACGCGTCTGTCCTGAAAATCAGTATCAGCGTCCCGGCAAAGATGAAGTACAATACCCCAAGTGTTAGCAGGAACTCGATCACCCACCTCCCCGCCCCTTTGAACAGCCGGCGCTCAACAACTTTTTTTGCGTTGGAGAGCTTCCCGTTCGACTTATGCCCTGCCATGGCTCTCCCCCTTCACAATTGCCGTCGCTATCATGTGCGCAGCCCTCAGCGGCTCTGGGACAAGACTCCTGGTCGAGCTCAAATGCACTATCTTCCCGGCGTCCTCCAGCTTCAGCCCTACGGCCTGGATGTAGACTTCGCCCTTCCCGCGCCTGCTCCCAAGCCGGTGGATTTTCCCCGCCTTCTTCATCGCCGACCACCTCTTCCTCCATCCTGGCAGGTGCCTCACGGCCTTTAGTATGTCTTTCATGTTTGGCATGTCCCGAGAAACAACTATCACTGGTATGTGGAGCCTCCTGAAAACCTCTTTGACATCGACCACATTGAAGCCGGCGAATGTGACGCCTTCGACCATCACCACCCTCAATTGGTCCAAGTGGCGGCTCCTCCCGACCATCTCCACAAGCCTTTCGGTCGCGTCGGTGCCGTCCTTTCTCACTGTCGTTTTAAGGATGCCGTCAATCCACTTCCCTCCCCTGAATACCACCCCGACTAGCGGGACCTCGTCGCCAGGGGAGTCAAGCGGCCCGTCGTCCACGCCCAATATCCTTATCTCCGGCTTTATCTGCCAGAACTTCACGTCTTTCAAGCCAGACCCAAAAGAGATTCCCTACTTTCCCTTTATCGCTTTCTGGAAGTGCCCGCGCAGCTCGTCAAGTTGCTCGGATATCCTCTCGGCAGCGTCCAACATCGCCTTTTCCGGCGATTTTTCGGATTTCACGAAGAACTTTGGGTGCTCGGTCAGGGGGTGCTCAATCGCGTACGCCGCAGCTTCAACGTTCTTGTCCTGGTGCAACTCATGCCTGAGAAGGTTGCAGAAGGTGTGGTCCTCCCCGACTATCTTGATCTTCCTGCTTTTGTCCCCTTTTTCCAAAAGCTCAAGCTGCATCTTCATCCCTCAGGGATTTCCCCCACGCTTATTTAAACCCTGCCTAAAAGCGCCGCGCAACTTTGACTCGGCATTCTTCAACTCTTCCTTGGTACCGAACACCGAGACCTCCAGGGAACCAGGCCGGAACTCGGCTTCAACCTCCAATCCCGACCTCTCAAGAGCCTCCATTGCCCTGATCACCTGGGCTGAGCTGTCAACATGGAGTTTTATCTTTTTCCTTACTTTTCCCATCAGAGGGCTCCCTGCCTGTAGTCGCTGGCGGTCTTCCTGTTCTCGATGTTGCCGCAGTTGGGGCAACGGAGCTTCGTCCCGTCCCGGTCCAGAGTCGTCTTGCACCTCGAACAGCTGGCCACCAAGACTCCGAACTCCTTCGACGCAGTTGTCAGCTGCGCCTGCTCCCTCTGGGTGCTGACCACCTTCGCCCTTACTATGTCGCCGACCTTGAAGAGATAGCTCAGGTCTCTCACGTAACTGGTGTTCGCCTGCGAGATGTGAACCGAACCCATCTTAGGCGCCGGGAGCTCCCTGTCTTCCCTTCCCCTCATCGCCCCTATTTCGATGCTTACCGACTGCTCGCGCACGTCGTCGACGCGGCCTATTATCGCGTCCCCCGGCCTCAGTGCCGGAGGTCCCTTCGGCCTTGAGAAGACTGAAATCTTCTTGTTTCTGGAGTCGACCAGAACAACGCCTGTGCTGGCAGCGTAAATTTTGCCGCCTTCGTCGTACGCTCCCTCTCCCGGGACGAACTCCTCCGCAGTGGCGAGAAAGTCGCCTGGAAGGACAAAATCCCCTGTTTTTATTTCCGTCATTCAAATCCTACCTTAACTAGCAACTTGGGGTTTAAAACTACCTGCTGAACTCGTCCAGCCTGTATGGCTCCAATTTTTCCAACCCAAGCATGACCCTGGCCTCGAACGGGGTGATGACCGGGAACTCGAACCTCCCCGCGTCGTCGGTGGCTATCCTGGGGCAAGCAGTGCAGACCGCCGCTCCCAGTCTGAAGTCAGCAAGGTTCTCTGGGACAACATCATCCACCACAAGAAGGCTGGCTTCTCGCCCCGCCTTCCTCAATGAGTGCAAAATGTCCTCGGCGAGAGGCAAGCGCGACTGCCCCGGCTTTGAACTTGCCACCACGCCCACCCTCTCTGCCGCGCAGGCTGCTGTTATCGCCGCCTTTCTTCTCCTGATGAACCCATCCAGGTCATGGGAAATCGGCTTGGCGCCAGCAACTGGATTTACTGCCAGAACCTCCTTCCCCGTGGCTAGAGCTGCCCCCAATGGATGAAAGTTTCCTGTGCCGATGTAGATGAAGCCGTCCACCCTGCTGGCTATCGAGGCGGCGCAGCCGAAGTCGCAGCCGAGAAGCTGCCCGGGGTACCTGGCTCTCGGCCCAAGACCGCCCACCACCGGCTCCAGCCCGCGCGACCGGAGGAGCTCTCCCACCTTTTCCAGATGCCCGACATGCTGGACCGTGGTGACGAGCCCGACCCGCTTGAAATTGATGGCTGAAACCGCCTTCCCGACGGCTTTCGACGGGTCTGTCCGATCCCTGGCCTCGACGTAAAGCGTCGGAATGCAAGTTGGCAGGCCCATGTCCGAGTGGCCATAATGGACCAGCACATCGCAGCCGAGCTGTTTTGCATGCCTGTCCGCCAAGTCGCACGCCCCGAAACAGCTGCCCGCCATGAACACCGGCTGCACTCCGCTCCTCTCAAAAACATTCGCCACCTCTATCTGGCGGGGCCTTATTCCGTCTGGCAACTGAATCGCCGCCTTCTTAGCGCCGTGCCGTTCCAGGAACTGGCGCACCTTCGCCTCTTCAAGGTCGTGTTCCAAAAACATCCCTCAGAACTTCTTTGACTTGAGTTTCTAAAGGATTTATACTTATATGCCCAACTGTTTGATGACGCAGGTGCTAAAATGAAGTTCGCAACCACTCTTTTGGAGTGACGGTACAATGAAGCGGCGCACATCTGTTTGCATTTGGAGTGGCCTCTTTGTGTTTTTCCTTGTACTCTTGCTTTTCTCAGCTTCCTACTTCGTGATCAGGTTCGCCTGGCAGAGGATGCCTTTCACAATAGCGGCCTCGGGGGAGGCGCAGCCCTACGTCGTGGCAAGGGACAACGGCTTCTACTTGGGTGACGCAAAAATCAAGTTCGAAGGGGTTGGGATAATGCCCCCCATAATGCTCGACAACAAGGGGGTGGATTTCTCCAAATACATGGCTGAAATCAAGGCCTGGGGCGCGAACACCATCCGAGTCCCAGTCTACCCGGTGATTTACTACCTCTGAGAAAATACCCCTCCACGGGGTGATGTTGACAGGGCTGTGGCTGAGGCGAGGAAGAACGGGCTTATGATTTTACTGGATTTCCATTCAGTCGGCTACCCGCCGGAGGAGACTTACCACACGGAGCCCACCGGCGAACAGACTGAAAACATCTTCCTCTACAAGAACGAGTGGCTTTTCAGCTTTTGGGAAGAGGCTAGCCTGCGCTACAGGTACGAAAACACTGTCGTGGCCTATGAGATATTCAACGAAGTGAAGTGGCCTGAAAACGACAACTATGAGGTTGGGTGGCTCAGATGGAAGGCCTTCGCCGAGGAAAACATCATCGGCAGGATAAGGAAAAACGATCCTAACAAGATGGTGCTGGTGAGCGGCCTGCACTATGCGAGGGACCTCTACTGGGCCGCCAAGTACCCGATCTCGGACAATAATGTGGCTTACAAGAGAACATCATACTACGACTGGAGCCCAAAGGTCGAAAATGTCATCACGCTGTGGGCAGAAACTGATGAGTATTCGCTGGCGGCCTTGGAGTCACGCGGCGAGAGCTGGATCGCCTATGTTTTCAGTGCCGATTGGGCGCCCAACCTTCTGACCAGTTACAACAACTTCACCCCCAGCGTCTACGGGCGAGATGTCCAGGGGTACCTGCGGGACTCCCCCCCGGCCTTTACCGGGCCTAAAGCCATGGAAATGTTGGCTGTAGTCTCGGCCGCGGGCGTGATAATCTCGGGCTTGCGGCTATCGGCATTAGGAGTTGAAGCATTTCAGCTCCGCCGTCGACTGGTTAAATTCTTAAGGGCCCACCTTTAGCACCCTCCCAGTATTTTTAGGCGAACCGACCAAAGATAAATCGGGCCTGAAAACATGCCCCCATACCAGACGCGGTGGCTGCAGGATGTGGTGCCGAAGGATTACCTGGGAAATTTCTCGGCAAATGACTTCAATATGAGCCATGGCCGAGCCGGCTCCATGTGCCTACTCTGCAAGGGCGGCCGCATGCTGTGCGGCAAGCTAAGCTGCCCGGTGGTGGCGCGGGCTCAGTCTCTGGCGAGGTCTTCCCTGAGAATAACTTCCACAAGGATCGAGGGCTCAACCCCTCCAGGCGTCTTTGTGGGGAGGATCGGCTATCCCAAGGTGTACATTGGGCCTATGGTCCCACCTTTCAGGGGCGACACGACCATACTCGACACTCCCGAGCTGTGGGTTGGGAAGAACATAAGGGAAATCATAGACTACAGGTTCTCGCTGATTAGGGGGATGGCGCAGGCCAGCGTCCACGATGCCCGCGAAGGGGGGAGGTTCATAGACTCTATGCAGGAGCTTGCGATGGGGAAGCAGCCGGTTGACGCCGAGGTGAATCTTGACAGGCTGCCTTCAAAAACCATAACTTTGGGCAGCGAGATACAGCCGTTCGGCCCGTCTGCTCCGATGAAGTCCTTCAGCTCGTCGAACGTCAACTCCAACCCTAAGATTGAGGGTGCCTTCTACGACAGGGACCTGAAGGCCGCCGACGCCGTGCTCGACCTGTACCGTGACGGGGTTCTCATGACCCAGATCCAACGGGCCTTCAGCCTGGGGATGTTCGGGACCGGGGACAGGCGGAGGCTGGTCCCTACCCGCTGGGGCATTACTGCCGTGGACTCGATAGTCGCGCAGGATCTTGTTGACAGGATAAAGCAGTACAACACCATTGACGAGTACCGCGTCTACTACTTTGAGCATCTTGACAACAGGTTCGTTGCGATCCTCACACCCGAGAACTGGAGCTTCGAGTGGATCGAGGCCTGGTACCCGGGGACGACCTGGAACCCTGACAGGTGGGCGGCAAGCCCCGCGATGCTAGGCGACTGGGAGCCCTACCAGGGGAGGACCACCTACCCTGAGGTGGGCGGCTGCTATTATTCCTCAAAGCTGGCGGTGGCCGAGAGGCTGGAACAGGAGAGGAGGCAGGCGTCTGCCCTGGTCCTCCGGGAGATCAGGCCGGGCTACATCCTGCCTGTGGGGGTGTGGAACGTGAGGGAATCCGTTAGAGCCGCCATGAAGAGCGAGCCGAATAAATTTGATAGCCTGCGCGGGGCGCTGGAGTTTGCCATGGGGCGGCTAAGCATTCCACTTGAAAAATGGGTGGAAAACAGCGCGCTGCTGAAGCTGGTCTTCTTCCAGAAGAAAATCACGGAGTTCTGAGCATGAACGCCGAATATTTTTTCATCACCTGCAAGTCTGTCCTCTCCCAGAGCAAGTTGCCGGGTCTGAAGTACTCTCTCAACCCTTACAGGGGCTGCGAGCACGGCTGCATCTACTGCTATGTCCCGTCTCTGATGAGAGACAAGGAACTGACGGAGACCTGGGGGAAGTCGGTATGGCGAAAGCTGAACCTGGTGGATGTGCTGGCGAAGGAGGTAAAGAAAAAACCAAGGGGCATCGTCGGCGTCAGCACGGTCTGCGACCCGTACCAGCCGATAGAGGCGGACGACAAGCTGACGCGCAGGTGCATCCAGATTCTTGCTGACAACGGTTTCCACGTCTCCATTCACACAAAGTCTAGCCTGGTGCTGAGAGACGCCGACATCATAGCGCCTGAAAAATTCGATGTCGGGACGACAATAACCACGATGGATCGCGGGCTGGCCGCGCTCCTGGAACCCGGGGCTGCCACCCCTGCAGCCCGCGCCAAGGTGCTCGAGGAGTTCTCCGCCCGGGGGGTCGAGACCTGGCTTTTCCTGGGGCCGATAATCCCTTTCGTAAACGACAGCGAAGATAGTCTTAAGCAGGTGATAGAGGTCGCTGCCCGGACGAAGAGCAAGCTCATCTACGACAAGTTCAATGTCAACAAGTGGGCGCTTGAGCAGCTGAAGAACGCGTTCGAGACGGAGAGGTCCGACCTAGTCGGGCAGCTGCCGTGCCTCGTCAGGGACAGCTCGGAGCTGTGGCAATCGACAGTAGCAAAAATAAATGAGATCTGCAGGGACCTGCGGGTGAACAGCGAGGCGGCCTTCCCGACATGGCCGGACAGGGCTACCGAGGCGTGCTGAGCTAGAAGGTAAGTGACCACGGCTTTGCCCAAAGTGGAGCCGCCGGAGAGATACCGATTATCGTTTAGATTTATCGTTTCATTGGCTTTTCCGAAACAAAAATTGCCACATCTGGAAATCCTTTAATCACGACAACCTTGGGTTCTTTAAATTTTCCTTGTTTTATGAGGTTTGTCCAATATTCCTCCGGACGCCACACGAAGCCAAAAAAAAGCATCAGGGCGAAAAGTTTAGGTCCACGCAATATTTCAAGTGCCACAAATTTTCCGCCAGGTTTCAGTACGCGATAAATCTCTTGCATCGCTTTTTGCTGACCTTTAAGTCCGTGGATTTCGTGTAAAACTGAACTCGCGTTGACAACATCAAATGTGTTGTTCTTGAATGGCGTGCTCAAGATATTGCCGTGCTTCAACTCAACCCTTTCCGCAACTCCTTCAATCTTTGCGTTCCTCCGTGCAGGTTCGGGCGAAGCGCCGCTCACGCCCTTGAAGATGTCTATGCCCACAACTTTTCCCGTTGTAACCTGTTTCGCAAGGCTGATGGACGCCCTGCCCATCCCACACCCGACATCTAGAATTTTTTCGTTCCCTTCTAACTCTAA
>JBFLWG010000015.1:0-22022 GCA_040757795.1 Hadarchaeota archaeon (SeqCode)
AGGACTTCATCTGGGACAAGATAATCTACGCCAACACCATAAAGCCGGCCGAGACGCTGAAGCTGCTCGAGCCCTACAAGCCCCTGGTGACGTACGACAACCTGGAGGAAATAAAAAAGATAAAAAGCCACTGCCCCAGCGCGGGACTGGTCCTGAGGATAAGGGTGCCCAACACGGGGTCGATGGTGGAGCTGTCGTCCAAGTTCGGCGCGCACCCAGGAGAGGCCGTCGACCTGATCGAGGAGGCGTTCAGGGTGGGGCTGGTGGTGGAGGGGCTGAGCTTCCACGTAGGGAGCCAGTGCACCAACTTCGACAACTATGTGCAGGCGCTCCATCTGGCTTCGTCGATCTTCAAGGAGGTGGAGCTGAGGGGGAGAAAAATACAGATACTTGACATTGGCGGCGGGTTCCCCGTCAGGTACGACCCACACGTGAAATCATTCAAAACCTTGGCGAGAAAAATCAATTCAGAGACGAAGCGTCTGTTCCCGCCGGGCACACAGATAATCGCAGAGCCGGGCAGGTTCATTGTGGCGAACGCCTGCACGCTGGTGGCGAGGGTGATAGGCAAGGCGTTCAGGGATGGGAAGCCCTGTTATTACCTGAACGACGGGATTTACCACACTTTTTCAGGCCAGGTGTTCGACCACTGCAAGTACCCGATAAAGGCGTTCAAGGAAGGGGAGAAAAAAATCAGCGCGACTTTCGGGCCGACGTGCGACGCCTTCGACACCATCTCGCTGTCGGACGAGCTGCCCGACCTTGGAATAGACGACTTGGTTTACGCCGAGAACATCGGGGCTTACTCCATCGCGTCGTCGACAAACTTCAACGGGTTCCCGCCAGCAAAGGTAATACACATAAACCAGTGACTTGGCCGCGCGTCCAGCGGCGAACAGCACCATTATTTCCTGCGGAAGTTAGCTTGGGATGGTAACATGAATGCGCGGGCGCACGCCCTCGTTTCTGGGCGGGTTCAAGGTGTCTTCTTCAGGCATCACACTAGGGAGATGGCCAGGCGTCTCGGGGTGAACGGCTGGGTGAGGAACCTGCCCGACGGGAGGGTCGAGGCTGTGTTCGAGGGGGGGCGCGAGAGGGTCGAGGAGATGCTTGAGTTCTGCCGCCGCGGGCCGCCGGGCGCCGACGTGTCAGACGTCAAGGTTGAATTGGAAGACTACCGCGGCGAGTTCACAGATTTTCAGATAAGGTACTGAAGCGGGTGGGTTTGTTATTTTCTGAGTTTAGCTGCTGCAATCGCGACAGCAGCAACGACTGCCACCACCACAATCACCATTATTAACATCAAGTTTGAACCCGCTGAAGCTTGCCTTCCAACCACTGCAAAAGTGGACAATCCAGGCGAGCTGGCGCGGTAGTACAAATATGTTGCGTCGTCCGCCCCGGTTGATTGAGTCGTCAGTTCAGTCCACTGGCTGTTGACGTTCCTCAACAGTCTTACGGTGGAAGAGTCGATGTTGTTCGCCGCAACCCAAGATTTCAGGACCTTGAAGTCGATAACGGCGTTGTCGACAGCCACGGAAGTCGCGGCCGTCGGCGTGACATTTATCTCCAGATAGTGGCTCAGGACAGTCCCTTGGACAGCCGCCGTCGGCTCAGAAACTGAGGCTGGCTTCTGCACTGTCTGCTGCACCTGCACGGAAACACTCTGCATCGCGGCGCTTGTCGTGATGACCATGCTTTTCACAAGCTTGTTTTCGGAGAAATCCACAACAACCGCGTTGCTGCTTGACACGATGATTGACGTGATGCCGTTCTCAGTGGCAGAAAGCACTTGCCCGACATTTGTGGAAACTGCGATGCTGGCCGACGCCGTGGCGGTGGAGATCGCGGCCGTGGTCGTGGTGGTTGTCGGTGTACTCGTGGTTGGCTGCGTGCTCGGGGTTGGAGTGGTCTCAGTCTGGGTGGTTGGTGTGGCGGATGGTGTAGCGTCGGAGACGGATATTGTAAGTGAGTAATATCCTGCATTAACCTGGCCCCCGCCCCTATTGATGGCAATGATGTAAAAATAACCGGACTGAGCCGCCGTTTTTTGGTAAGTTTTTGTTGAATCACCAAACAACGGGCTTGCATATTCAAGCTCATTTTCAGAAGTCCAAACATCAACACCGGCATCGGCACCTGACCAAGGAGTCATGCTGACGCTGATTGTTTGTCCAGAACTCACGTAAACCTTGTAATAATCGGAGCTATCGTCGAGTACTCCTTCCAAGTAACCCATATAGCCGGTGCCAGATAGGAGGGCAATTGTCGCCGCGGTGTCCAAGCTGCTCCCAGCATCACCACCACTGCCCATGTCGTTCTGGGCAGCTACTATCCCTACCTGGAAAGCACTGACAAGCAGCCCCAAGCACAATGCGACTGCCAAATTGCTTTTTTTCATCAACATGACGTGAAGTTTCAAGTTTAAAAATGTATTAACGAGGCCGTGCGGCACTTAACAATCATGCCCCAAGCTTGCTTTTCATCCACTCAAAGCCGATGTCAAAGGCCTTCAGGTTCACGTCGATGGTCTTTGGCGGGACGCTCGCCTTCACGACCTCCTTGAGTGTCTCGGCCTTGCAAGGGAGCTTCCCGGTGGCGGCCAGCGCCCCTAGCATCACCACGTTCAATGTCCTGACGTTCCCGGCCTGCTGCGCCAGTGCTGTGCCGTCAATCTCGACCATGCTGCCGCCCAGCTTCCCGGCCGCGTCCTTTATCTCTTCAATTGTGGGGTATGCCGCGCGCCCGATGCTGACGTCCATCGGCAGCCATGGGTGGATGTTCGTGATCATCATCCCGCCCTTCTTCAAGTAGTTCACAGAAGTCCTCAATCCCTCCAGCGGCTCCATGGCCAGCACTATGTCGGCGTCCCCCGTCTGCACGAGCGGGGAGTAAACCTCCTTTCCTATTCTAACGTGGCTGGCCACCGCCCCTCCCCTCATGGCGGCCCCGAAGGTCTCCCCGACCCTCGCCTTCAGCCCGTCCTTTATGGCAGCAGTAGCGACCATGTGTGAGGCAAGGATGCTTCCCTGGCCGCCGACGCCCGCGATTATGACGTTCAAGTCACCTGTCATCCTTCCACCTTTATCGCCCCTACCGGGCAGACCTCGGCGCATATCCCGCACCCCACGCAGAGGATGGGATCAAGCCCGGCCTTTCTATCCTTGACGCTGAATGTTATCGCGGGGCAGCCCATCATCAAGCAGAGCCTGCAGCCTGTGCAGACATCCTTGTCGAATATCATCTTCTTCCCCTTGTACTGCTTCAGCCTCTGCGCCTGGATGGTGCAGACCCTCCTCGTCACCACTATCGCGAACTTGTCGCTCTGCAGGGCCTCCTCTATCGCCTTCTGGGTGGACTTGAGGTCGAACGGGTCCACAGTCCGGATGAACTCTACCCCGCAGGCCTTCGCCACCTCCTCTATCGAAAGGACCTTTGCCTGATCGCCGGTCGCTGTGACCCCGGTCACGGGGTCGGGCTGGTGCCCTGTCATGGCCGTCCAAGAGTTGTCCATCACGAGGAACAGGCCCTTCGCCTTGTTGTAGACTGCGTTGACCACCGCCGGGAGGCACGCGTGGAAAAAAGTTGAGTCACCGGCGACAGCGACCACTACCCCATCCTTGTATCCCGCGTGGAACTGCCCCTGCATGAGCCCTATTCCTCCACCCATGATGTAGTTTGTGTCCAGCGTCTCGTACGGCGCCTCAATCGGGTACCGGACAGATTCCCCAGACGTGCCCGGCTTGTACTCCTTTCCAGATATTCCGTATCCGCCCTGCTCGTAGCATCCTATGTCGCCGTTGACTATCGGCGCGTTCCCGCCGAACTTTCTGAGGGCCTGCTTGAGCGCCCAGTAGCTCCCGAGGTGCGGGCAGCCTGCGCAGAGGGTGGACGAGCGCGGGGCCACGAGCTTCTTGACGCCGTCCCTTACGCTTTCCATTTCATCAGGGCTGACCTTCTGCCCCGCGAGCTTTGATATCGCCTTGACCGCGACATCTGTGTTTATCTCGCCGACCTTGGGCATGTCGCCGCTCAGCCTGCCCAAAATTTTGACTTCAGGGCTGACATCCTTGGCAATGGCCTTCACCTGCGTCTCCACGATGGGTTCCCCCTCCTCAACCACAAGGACCGACTTTACCCCCTTCAAGATTTTCGCGACCAGCTTTTCTGGGATGGGTGTCGGGGCGCCAATCTTGAGAAACGCGACCTTGTCCTCCAGCCCGAGCTTCTTCATGGCGTCCTGGGCGTAGCTGGCGCCGATTCCGGAGGCTATCACTCCGACCTTCTGCCCCTCCTTGAGATTCAGCTCGTTCCAAGGAAGGGTCTCCACAATCTTCTTTATCTCCGGCATGCGCTCGTGGAGCCACCTGTGCTTGTCAACCGCTCCCGGCGGGCCGTAGACATCCCAGCGCCAGGGGATCTTCCAGTGCTTGTCGAAGACAGGCTTCCTCTCCAGCTTTGCGATCTTCCCAAGCTCCACGTCCCCCGAAGCGTGGCTGATGCGGGTGACCGACCTCAGCATCACGGGGAGCTCCAGCATCTCCGAGATCTCGAAAGCCATCTTGGCCATGTCCTTGGCCTCTTGGGTGTTGGACGGCTCCAGGCAGAGCATCTCCCCGTACATCGCCACAAACCTTGTGTCCTGCTCGTTCGAGGAGTAGTGGGCGTCGGGGTCGTCCGCGACAGCTATCAGGAAGCCGCCCCTGACCCCGCTGTAGACCAGAGTCATGAACATGTCCATCACCCAGTTTAGCCCGGCGTTCTTCATTGAGGTTATCGATCGGACGCCTGTGATCGCCGCGCCGGCAGCGACCTCGAACGCCACCTTCTCGTTCGTGGACCACTCGGCGTGGAACCCCAGCTTGGGCGCTGCCAGGGCCAGGGCCTCCAGAATCTCCGATGAAGGGGTCCCAGGGTAGGACGCCGCGAGGCCCACCCCCGCCTCTATCGCCCCCCTGGCTATCGCCTCGTTGCCCATGAGAAGGACCCGCTTGCCCGGGCTGTCGTCCGCTATGCTGAAACCTGCCAATTTCGCACCTTCCCTTCTTGTAATAGGGGTGTTTTAAATTTTTGGGGGGCAGTATTATATGATGAAATCGGCTGCATTTTTGCTTGCCCTGGCCATCGCGGCCTCTGCATGGCTCTGGATTGTCCCGGCCTGCGAAGGGCAGGAGGGCGAACAGGCACCCACCAGCCCCGGAGGCGAGACCGAGCCTACACAGCCTACCGATGGCGACAGCGCTAATCCCACCCACCCGAGCTGGCCCGACGAGCCAGCTGACCCAACCACCGACAACCAGTACGTGCCTACGCCGGAGGGGGCTTACACGCTGTCAAACGAAGCGAAAGTGATATTGACAGTGGCCGCAATCGGTGCCATCTTTTTGGCGGCTTTCATTTATTACCGACGGTTGTAAAACATCTTGAAACCTCTGCTTTTTGGTTCTTGGTGAATTTGGAAAAAAATTTATGCTGCATGGTTCCATTTATTGTGATGAAAAAATTGACGATTGCCCTGCTTGTGATGGTCGCAATGGGGCTGATGGCGAGCCATGCAGCTTTCGCGCAGGAGGAGCCGCCTGACGAGGGATCGATCCCGCCACAGACATCTACCGACGCCCCCGGTGTCGGTCAGGGCGAAGCGGGAGATAACACGGCCGACAACGCGCCCGGGGGAGGACCCAGTGGGCGCGGTGACATCTTTGTGCTGTTGATAGAGGTTGTGGTCATAATCGCCGTGATCGGGGCGATAGTGGCAATAGTGTCAAAGGCAAGGAAGCCCAAGGAATATTACCCTGCCCCAGAATCCCCGGGAGGCACCCCGAGCGGTGGAAGGGCCCCGCCGGGCTTCTAATTTATTGATGTGACTTCACGAGGGCGGCGATTGCTTTTGCACACCTAGAAGGACAGGAGTAGGAAGGCAGCTTCATGGAGGCGAGCTTGGCTTTCTCCTCGTCCTCGGCTTTCCCTCCGCCAAGCATCACGGGCACCACAGGTTTCCCGGACTTCAGCTGCTTAGCAATGACTTCAGCTATCCCTGGCATCGGGTCGCCGACAATCGCCATGACCGAGTGGATGTCCCCTGAAGCGACGGCGGCCGACAGCACGGCATCATACATCTGGGATGTGGCGCTCCCCGTGAGGTCAAGCGGGTTCCTGATGATGCACTCGGCTGGCAGGCTCTGGCGGAGGCTTTCCCCCACCTCTTTTGGGAGGTCCACCACGTTCAGGCCGAGCTCCTCGCAAGCGTCCGTGGCTATTATCCCGGCCCCGCCTGAGCTTGTTACTATGGCAACGTTGGGCCCGGCCGGCTTCGGGAGGCTCGCCAGCGCCTTGCAAGCATCATAAAGCTCCTCCACGCTGTAGACCCGAATCACTCCGGCTTTTTTGAACGCCGAGCTGAAGACTTGGTCCAGCCCAGCCAGCGACCTTGTGTGGGACTTTGCCGCCACGGCCCCCTTCGCGGTTCTTCCCGGCTTTAGCACCACGACCGGCTTCGCCGATTTCTTGGCGACATCTATGAACTTCCTCCCGTCCCTCGTGGCCTCCATGTAGATGGCGATCACCTTCGTCTCCGGGTCCTGCGACATGTGGTCGAGCAGCTCCGTCTCGTCAACATCACACTTGTTCCCGAGCGCCACCAGCTTCGAGACCCCGATGCCGTCCACCTCCGCCCAGCAGCCCATGGCCGCCAGCACCGTGCCGCTCTGCGATATCACGGAAATCGGGCCTTTGGCCGTCACCAAGGGCCAGCTCGCACAGAGGCCGGACGACGTGCTGTTCAGCCCCTGGCAGTTGGGGCCGACGATCCTTATCCCGGCGGCTTTCGCTGTGTCCAATAGCTGCTGCTGGAGCTGGGCCCCGGCATCCCCCGTCTCGCTGAAGCCACCTGAAATCACCACGGCGGCCTTCGTGCCCTTCTGCCCGCAGTCCTGGATCACTGAAGGGGTGAACCTTGCTGGAACCACTATGACAACAAGCTCGGCTTCCCCAGGGACATCCTTGATCGATGGGTAGCACTTAAGGCCGAGCACCTCGTCTGCCTTCGGGTTCACAGGATAAATTTTTCCCCTGAAGCCTGCATCGATTATGTTTTTAAGGATGGAATAGCCGAGCTTCCCCGGCTCCCGCGAAGCTCCCACCACCGCGACGCTCGAAGGCTCGAAGAAGCTTTTGAGGCCCATCAGACCACCGGCCAGTTGGGCCCTATCTTGAGGCCCAGCTTCGCGTCGACCTCTGGCCCGATCTCCTTCGCCTGCTCTATTACCTTCTCCTCGTCTATCGTCCGGAGCTTCCTGTTTTTCATGATGACTTTCCCGCCAATTATGACGGTGTCGACGTCGCCACCGTTCGCCGCGTAAACCAGAGTCGAGACCGGGTTCCTCACTGGGACCAGGTGTGGCTTGCTCTGGTCAATGGTTATGATGTCCGCCAGCTTCCCAGGCTCGATGGACCCGAGCTCCTCTCCCCAGAGAGTGGACCTCGCCCCGTTGATTGTCGCCATCTCAAGCACCCGCTCGGCCGGGAGGGCCGTGGGGTTCAGGAGCCTGGCCTTGTGGATTATCGCCGCAAGCTTCATTTCCCTGATCATGTCGTAGCAGTCGTTGCTGGGGCCCCCATCGCAGCCAAGGGAGACGTTCGCGCTGGCGCCGAGCATCTCCGGGACGTGGGCGAACCCCGACGCAAGCTTCAGGTTGCTCGCCGGGCAATGGCAGACCGTTCCCTTCGTCTCCTTCAGTATTTCAAAATCCTTCTCCCGCAGCCATACGCCGTGAGCGTATACCACGTGCTCCCCGACCAGCCCGCAGTGCTTCATGAACTCCATCGGTGTCATGTTGAACTGGTTCTTCATGTACCTGATGTCGTCCTGCACCTCGCCCAGGTGCAGCGTGATTCCGGTGTTGAACTTTTTCGCGTTCTCGGCTATCTCTCGGAAGTACTCGACGGTGGCGCCGCCTGGGGTCCTGGGACCGAACCAGACGTGTATCCTGTCGTCGGCCTTCCCGTGCCACCTCTTGTACATATCGATGTTCTGTCGCATGGCCGCTTCCCCATCTTCCACCATGCTCTCGACAATCGCGTCGGGAAAGTCCGCGTAGCCGCGGAGGTTCATGAGTTTCTTGGTCAGGCAGGCGCGAATCCCTATCCTTTCCACTGACCTCGCTATCTCGTCCAGCCCGTAGCGGAAGTGCATCCCGCTCTCTATGAAGCAGGTCGTGCCTGACTTGATCATCTCTATGCAGCAGAGCTTCGCGCTGAGCTCCCCCTCTCTTGGGGTGTACGAGCCCTGCAGCGGGTGGACGCGCTCCTTCAGCCATGACACCAGCGAGAGGTCGTCTGCGCAGCCCCTGATGAGCGCCTGGGCGAGATGTATGTGGCAGTCGACGAAGCCCGGAAGCACAAGCTTTCCCTTGCAGTCGATGACGACGTCTCCAGTGTGCCGCTTTTTTATCTCGCTTGTCTTGCCGACGGCCGTGACCCTGCCCGCGTCTATCGCCACGGCGCCGTCCTTCACTATCTCGCGACGGCCGTTCATTGTCACTATCGTTCCGTTCGTCAGCAGAATATCAACCATGGAGACCTAACGATAGTCGGGCGGTAGTTTTTTAATACTTTGTATTGTTTGGAAAGCTGGATTGCCGAGCTAATTTTTATAAAAAAAAATAAAACGGAAGAGTCAGCAACAGCCACACATCGGGAAACTGTCAATTTCTCCCTTCTCCAACTTTTCCATGAACTTTTTCGCCCTCTCGCCTGTAACCTCAACCTTGAACCCGTTCTCAGTTTCTATGCACTTGATTTCACATGCCACTTTTTCTGTCAATTTCTCACCTCCTAAATATCGGGTGCCCGATACATGTTAAAATAGATGCTTTTAAACTTATCGGTTGTCCAATATTTATTCATGAAGAAGGCCGAGTGCTGTCCGCCTGAGTACTGCGTCTGCGACATGCGGGGGATGCTTTCTTTTTTGATCCTCTGGATGCTGTCAAAAAAACCGATGCACGGCCAGGAAATAGCGAAGGAACTGGAAAAAAGGAGAGGGTTCAAGCCGAGCCCGGGCACAATATACCCTGCGCTTAAAGAGCTGAAAAAGAGGGGGCTGATAAAAGGAGAAAAAAAAGGTAAGGTGGTCGTCTACAGCTTGACTGAAAATACCCAGAAGGAAATAACAAAAACGTGCAAGTATTTTTGCAAAATATTTTTCGATGTGTTTGAAAGGCACGGGGAAAGGTAACAAAATGGAGATAGTGCTGGTTGGCAGGTCGAACGTCGGGAAGTCCAGCGTCATCAGGCGGCTCACCGGGAAGCGGCCGAGGGTGGGAAAGAGGCCCGGAGTGACTCGAAAAATCTCCCGCTACGAGTTCGGGAAGCTGGAAATTGTGGACATGCCCGGCTTCGGTTTCATGTCTGGGGTTCCAAAACACCTGCAGGAGAGGACAAAAGATGAAATCGTGGACTACCTCGAGCATGACAGAGAAAAGATCTGCGTGGCGCTAGAAGTCGTGGATGCCAAGTCTTTTCTTGAGATCGCGGAGCGGTGGGAAAAAAGGGGACAGGTGCCGGTTGACGTTGAGATGTTTTCTTTCCTGGAGGAACTCAGGCTGGGGCCGATAGTGGTAGCCAACAAAATCGATTTGGTGCACCCTGACGACAAAGACAAAATCCTGGACGCCATCTGCGAGAAGCTCGGGCTCAGCCCGCCGTGGAGGCAGTGGCTGGACATTGTTGCACCGATCTCGGCAAAGACGGGGGAAGGGGTCCCGCAGCTAAGGGCCTTGATCACTGAGAGGCTGGGAAAGAAAGGGCTGGACCGGCTGGTCAAGTGGCCGAAGGCTGCTGGCGGCGGCCCACTCTAAAGGCTTTTAAGCGGTTTGGCGTTAGACTCTGGGGAACTCATGGCAGATGTTCTCATAATCGGGGCTGGCCCTGCGGGGCTTTTCGCCGCCCACGAGCTGTCTCAGAATTCCAACCACTCTGTGACAGTCGTGGACTGGGGAATGGAGATAGAGAAGAGGTACTGCCCGGCCATCGACAAGGGGAAGTGCATCGGCTGCAAACCATGCCACATAATGTGCGGGCTGGGCGGCGCTGGCGGAATGTCCAGCGGCATCCTTAACCTTCGGCCGGACATTGGCGGGGACCTGAGCAAGCTCACCAAAAGTAACAAGGCGGCCGAGGACCTTGTGAAGGAGGTTGACGATGTTTTTCTGAAGCATGGGGCGCCGAAGGAAACTTATGGGGCAACTGCGAAAGGGGTAGACGAGCTCACCCGGAAGGCCGCCGCTTCAGGCATAAGGTTCATACCAATCCCGCAGCGCCACATCGGGAGCGAGTACCTGCCAGAAGTCATAAACTCGTTCAAGAAGGCGCTCGAGGACAGGGGCGTCAAGTTCATGTTCAACACAAAGGTAGACAAGATAGAGAACGGAGAGGCGCTGGTTAACGGGCGTCCTTTGAAATTCAAGTATTTGCTGGCGGCGCCCGGCAGGGTCGGGGCCGACTGGTTTGCGGAGCAGGCGAGGGAGCTGGGGATGAAGGTCTCGCACGGGGCCATCGACATCGGGGTGAGGGTGGAGATCCCGGCCGTCGTTTATGAGCAGCTCGTGAAGGTGAACAGGGACCCAAAGTTCCACATAAGGACGAAGACGTTTGACGACTTTGCCAGGACTTTCTGCACCAACGCCCAGGGCATGGTCATGGAGGAGCTTTACAACGATCATGTTGGAGTGAACGGCCAGTCGCTCAGGGATAAGAAATCCCCCAACACAAACTTCGCGTTCCTCGTCCACATAGAGCTCACTCAGCCAGTCACGAACACCACTGCCTACGGGCGGTCGATAGCCTACCTCGCGACGACCATCGGCGGGGGGCGGCCGGTGCTCCAGCGGCTGGGCGACCTCAGGGCCGGGAGGAGGTCAACCTGGGAGAGGATCGACCGCGGCCATGTCGACCCGACTCTCAAGAGCGTCACGCCGGGCGACATCTCGATGGCCCTTCCCGGCAGGATAGTCACGGACATTGTCGAGGGGCTGGAGATGCTGGACAAAGTGGCCCCCGGCGTTGCTTCGGACTCCACGCTGCTCTACGCGCCGGAGGTCAAGCTATATGCGATGACGGTGGACGTCGACGAGAACATGGAGACCAGCGTTCCGAACATCTTCGTGGCGGGGGACGGGGCCGGGCTGTCGCGGGGGATAGTGACCGCCGCCGCGACAGGGCTTCTGGCTGCGAGAGGAATAATCAAAAAAGCTGCCAATGCTGACGCCTGAAGTGGCCGGAAATCTCACTTTTCTTTCGCGATTTGGTTTCATACACAAAAGTGCGTACAAATACATATTTTAGATGGCGCGAAAGATGCAAGAAGACTGACAAAAACATCACAATAATTTTTCAACAGCGCGGACCCTGACATACAACTTTCCGTCTAGCTTGTAAAATTCAGCCTCGGCGCTGAATTTGCGACCCTTCTTGAGAAGATACCTTGGACCACCGTAGCCATCGGGGGTAAGCAGGGCATGCCACTTGTCATCCACTAGCAGGACAGCGTTGCCCGTGGTTATCTTCTCGACCTCGAAGGTGTGGGTGTCCTGCTTCGTCGGCTCGGATGCACCGCGTGGCAAAATTCTTCCCCCAACCACCTCAACCTGCTCTTCCTCAACTAACCTTCCCAGCGCTTCCTTCATCACACCACGTTCAGCTGGGTCCTCCACAACCTCATCAAGACTCAAACCATCTCGGCCGCGTCTCAGAGTTTTCTCGAGCAGCTTCTCGGCGGCTTTTCTCGTATTCCTACCGAACTCTCGCTGCTCAAATCTCAACTTTTCCTCATCTAGTTCAGATATAGGTTCGGGCGGCGCCTCAGCGGATATTTCATCTAGCGTCATCCTGTCCACTTCCGGTGGCGGCCCGGTCCTGAGGATCGGCTGCAGCTCAGAGTTCAGCTTCTTGACCGCCCTCTTCATCTTCTCAGCCATCTTCTTGCTGCTCTGGAGGTAGGCGACGTCGAGCGTTCCCTCCGCCGCGAGGATGACGACCTTCCCGAAGCTCCCCCTCCCGGTCCTGCCCTTTCTCTGTATGTACCTGATTTCGCTGGGGACCGGCTCGTAGAAGAGCACCAAGTCGACGTTTGGGACGTCGAGGCCCTCCTCCCCTATGCTGGTGGCCACGATGGCGTTGAACTCTCCTTCCCTGAATTTATCCAGGGTCTCAGCCTGCTCCTCTTGGCTCATCCCTGCCTCGCCCTCCCTGTCGGCCTGCCCCACGAACCTCCTGGCCGAGACGCCGAGCTCAGAAAGCCGAGAGACTATCGAGGCGGCGGTGGCCCTGTACTGTGTGAAGACCATGATTTTTGAATTTTTGTTTGAGGATACCTGCCCAAGCACAAGCTCCTCGAGCATTCTCATCTTCGGGTGGTCCTCCAGCGACTCAAGAAGGTCCAGCACCTCTCCGGCCTCGAGCTCCTTGACCACTCCCTTGTGGCTCCTCTTCTCGCTCCTCTTCACCCTGTCCATGAAGTCGCGAAATGTGTGGGGGCCCTGGCTCTCAAGCAGCTCCATCGCGTGGTAGAGTGTGAGTGCCGACGACTGGAGACCTAGAGCGCCGAAGAGCATGCCCCTGTTCCACGGGCCCGCCTTCAGCCTGCGCATGAGCTCGTCGCCTGCTAGCACCAGGTCCCTCCTGAAGATGTACTTCGGGTGCTTCCTGATTACGCCCATCTTTGCCAGGGAGCTGAGCCGTCTCTCGAGGGCCTTCTTGATGGCGTCACGGACCGGCCCGTATGACTCCGGCAGCTTGGCGAACTTCCACTCCAGCGCCACGGGACTGACGTATGGCTTGACGTCCTCGTCGTCCTCGGTCCTGGCCTCTACGTGCTCGATGAAGAGGGCCTTGCAGATCTCCTCTATTTTCATCTTTTCGGCGCCGGGGCTGGCGGTTGTGCCGAGGATCATGGGGTGCTGCGAGTCCCTGACGTAGGCCTGGGCCACTTTCGTGTATGAATAATTCTTGCGGGCGCGGTGGCATTCGTCGAACACCAGGAGGCTGAAGTCCTTGAGGCTCAGGCCGCTTTCGCTGTCGTTGTGGACCACCTGCGGCGTGGCGAAGTAGAGCCTGGCCGGTCCGCCCCATGCGTTGAGGCGGTAGTTTGGGGGGGCCCTCCCAGTAAGGATTTCCGCGTCCTCGGGGCGGATTTTCAGGAACTTGAGGAAGGTGTCGCGGTGCTGAAGCACAAGGGGCCTGGTCGGAGCCATGATCAGGACCTTGTGTCGCCTGTGGTTGTACAGGAATTCTGCCACCATAAGCGCGGCTATGACCGTCTTACCGAGCGCGGTCGGGAGCACCACGAGGGTGTTCTTCTTGACGGCCTCGGAGGCGATGCTGTTTTGGTAGTCCCTCTGCTGGATCAGCTCTTTCCTCAGCAGCGGGTTCTCCATCAGGTTCAACGCCACTTTACCAACCTTGCGGAATCAACTCTGCGCTTTGGTCTTATGGAGTTTGCGCCAGGCGGTGGGGTCGCCAGTATACACTAGCAAAATCAGCAGATCAAGCTGACAACGGAAAAGGCAAAACGGCCGCCGGTGTCGCGCCTTTCAAACCTCTATGACTTCCCTAGTCGACTTTGCCCTCTCGGGGAACCCCGGGCTCACTTCCGCCACCCCCTTGAGAAGGTCCTCGATCTTTTCCTCGTGAAGCAGCCGCTTGTACTCCTTCAGCTCCTCGGAACCCCTGAGGAGCAGCCCGCGCTTCTTCGTTGGGTTACCCATGGCGTCCACAGGATTGACCTCGACCACCAGGCGAGGGGCGGCCTTCCCGTACGACGGAAGTTTCATTATGAAGACGCCTCGGATGTTTGTGGGCTTTCTCTCCCATTCAGCGCCTTCTTTCAGGAACTCCTTGAGGGATTCGGCCAGCTTTGAGTCTGCCATACAATTCACCATACCTGTTATTACATTCAAACCAATAAGTCTTTCGCATAGGTCGATTGCTATTGCTTTAATGCCCTACCCAATGATGTCTATTTTTGACAAAATATTGCGCTGCTCAGCCGTGATCTCGATTGGGTGCGGCCTCTCCGGGACGCTGACCTCCTTCACCTCGCCGAACAGCAATGTCGAGAAGTACCGGAACCCGTGGTCGTTCAGCATCGTCACTATCCTCTTGAGCTCAGGGTACTTCTTGTGAAGCTTTATGCAGGCCTCGACGTTGGCGCCGCTAGAAATCCCCACAAACAGCCCCTCGTCCCTGGCTATCCTCTTCGTCATCCAGATGGCCTTCTCCGAAGAAACCATGACGGCGCCGTCGATCAGCGAGATGTCGAAGATGTTCGGGATGAAGCCGTCGCCAATACCCTCTATCCTGTGGGTCCCCCATTTCTGCTTCGTGAGGACCGGGCACTCCTCCGGCTCGACGGCGTAAATCTTCACGTCCGGGTTTTTTTCCTTCAAATACTTGGCCACGCCGGTGAGGGTCCCGCCAGTCCCGACCGTGGCCACGAAGGCGTCCACCTTCCCGCCAGCCTGCTCCCAGATCTCCGGCCCGGTGGTCTCGTAGTGGGCCTCTACGTTCTTCTCGTTGTTGAACTGGTTCACCCAGAAGTAGTGGCCCGGGTCCACGGCTATCAAATCCTTCGCCTGCTTCACGGCCAAGTCGACATCCGACTCCGCCCCGGGGAAAGTCATGAGTTTCGCGCCGAATGCCCTGATGGCCTTCATCCTCTCCTCGCTCATCCCCGCGGGAATTATGATAACGACCGGGAAGCCGAGGTAAGTGGCGAACATCGCGGTGGCAATTCCTGTGTTACCTGTGGTGCTCTCGACAACCGTCATCCCGGGCTTGAGCTTCCCCTCCTTCATGCCGTCCGTCAAAATCTTCACGAGGACCCTGTCCTTCAGGCTGCCCGAAGGGTTCATGAACTCAGCCTTCCCGAAAAGCTCCATGTCGTGGAAGCCGGCCAGCTTGGGGAGCCTGCCCATGTTTATCAGAGGCGTCCCGCCGACGAGATCGCGGATGTCGCTTGTCGCTTTCCTGAACTTGTCCCACTTGATTTCCATCCAACCCCATAAACTCATAAATCACCTGCTTAAATCTCCTTGGTGCAATCGTGAAAACAGCGTTGGTCTTCGCAATGATGCTGATGCTCGCTGGGGCCGCCGCGGCGGACGAGTGGCCTGCGTTCAAGCGCGACTCCCAGAGGACCGGTAGCGGCCTGCTTGGCCCGGAAAACGGCGAAGTGGCCTGGACCTTCTCGGCGGCCGGCTCGTTCTCGTCGCCGGTGGTTTCCAACTACATCGTCTACGTCGGCTCCTCGGACGGCACCATGCGCGCCATAGATGCGTTCAGTGGCCGCGAGATCTGGTCGTTCAAGGCCGGCGACGAAGTCTCCACTCCAACGGTCTCTGGCGGCCGCGTCTACTTCGGCTCTCGCGACAACTCGGTCTACTGCCTCAACGCCTCCACCGGTGAAAACATCTGGAAATACAAGACGGGCGATGCTATTTATTCATCCCCTGCCGTGACCGAAAACACTGTCTACATCACCTCGACAGACAACCGTATCTATGCCCTGAGCACGGGGACTGGAGCCATCAGATGGTCCGCGGACCTCGGGGCCAGGGCCACTGCCTCCCCGGCTGTCCTAAGCGGGAGGGTGTTTGTGGGGACGTGGGCGGGGGTTATGGTCTCGATAGGCCCGGACGGCTCCGAGGTCTGGCGCAAGCAGCTGGGAGGCACGGGCGCATTTGAAAACTATGCCATAGTGTCAACCGCCGCCGTCTCGGGTGCGGTACTCTACGTTGGCTCTAACGACGGGAACCTCTACGCCCTGAACACCAGCACAGGACAGGAGGTTTGGAAGTTCTCGACAGGAGGGCAGGTCCAATCATCGCCGGCGACAGCTGAAAACGCGGTCTACTTCGGCTCCGTGGACGGCTACATCTACGCTGTCGACGCCACAGGCGAGTCGCTGAGATGGAAGAAAAAAACCGATGGGGAGGTCCACTCATCGCCAGCTGTGGCCGGCGGAAAGGTCTTCATCTCATCTTCGGATGGATTCCTTTACAGCATCGCCACAGAGAGCAGTGATCTGGCCTGGAGAATCCCGTTGGGCAGCATGGTGAAAAACTCTCCTGCCATCGCCTATGGCAAGGCCTTCGCGAGCACGAACGACGGGAGGCTCTACTGCATCGGGAGCTGGGGGGAGGTCCCAAGCGGCAACGTTGAGAAAGGGCTCCTCTTCGTCGCGATTGCCATCACATTTTTCTTTATTTTAAGGTGGCTCGGGAAGCACATGCCCACGTGAAGCGCTCCTTCAAATGAGCCTCACGCTGAGCTTGGAGAACCCTTCCTTCACCTCTGCACTGAACTTCATGCAGTCCATGAAATCTTTCACTATCTCTTTGACAAATTTTTTGGTCGCGTTTGAGTTCAGCACAAGGGTAAAATCTTTTTCTGAATTCTTGACCAGCCTAAAAAAATTGCACGCTTCCAGCCTTTCAAGTAGCTCCTCCGGGGTGCGGACCTTGCTTCGTAGCTGCTCGGCATGAGCCAGCGCCACCGCGCGGCATCCCTTCCAGAACTTCTCCTTCTTGGGCGACGAGTCGATGAGATTCAAGAGAAGAATCCAGTGGTCCATGTCAAGGATTATGTGCTCGCCGCTCGACAGCATGTCCACGTACAGGTCAACCTTCTTGTCCCTGCCTTTGACCATCCCCTTGTTCTCGTTGTAAAACTTCAGCGCCCGCCTGACCAGCGCGCTTTGCGAGACTCCCTCCTCCTTTAGGAGCTTGTCTAATATCTGGGAGGAACCCTCGTCCAGTGCGATGGTAACCCTGGCCAAATTTTTTGCTGTCATTCTGGACCCCTATTGATTTCCAAGGCGCTAATAAATAACTTGGCGCTCTACATCAGAAAACTCGAAATCAGTAAGAGTAAATCTGTCCATAGGGACGATGGGAAAACGGCGCCAATTTTGTAAACTCTCTTTCCATGACCTCCTCCATTCGAAGGGAGAACTTGGAACAGAACTCCTCCAAGGGCCTCCTGATCTTTTTGTAATCTTCCTCGCCCGGCCGCTCCATCCTGATCTCCTTCCCGATCTGGTATTTTTCCACCTTTCCGCCGATGTACATCTCTCCGCCATGCATGCCCGTGCCAACGTAGTTCCCGACAATCGGGCCCTTCTGAAGCTCATCCAGCCCCAGCACTATCAAAAGGCCCCCGGCCATGTATTCCCCCAAGAAATCGCGAGCGCGGCCGCCCACCACAATCTCCGGGTAAGAACTTTTGTAAGCTTTCATGTGGATGCCGGTGCGGTAGCCGACGCTTCCTCGGATGTATATCTCGCCACCCCGCATGGCGTACCCCACTATGTCTCCGGCGTCCCCGTTCACGACTACCTTTCCCGAATTCATGGTGTTGCCGACGCCATCCTGCGCGTTGTTGTTCACGATCACTGTGGGGCCGTCCATGAAAGCAGCCAAATCGTTGCCTGGCACGCCGTTTATTTGAATCCCCGCGTCCCCGGAGAGCCCATCGCCGATGTAACGTTGCCCGTTCACGTTGTCGAGGACTATCTCTTTCTCCCCGCTTGCCACCGCGGAGTGGATCAGCTCGTTCAGCTTCCTGTACGGCATCCCGCTTGCATCTATCCTCATACCTCGGTCCCCTCGCCGACAACAGTGTGCTTCCTGAAGGTCTCTGGCAGCCACACCAGCCCGAAATCGTCTCGCAGGAGGACATCCTTGAAAATGTGGACGTTTTCCCTGCTTTTTATCAGCGCCCTGAACACGCCAGCCCGGTCTATTTTATTGACAAATATCGCCCCCACTATGACATCGTCCTTCAGCACTATCCTCTTGTAAGCTCTGTCGGCCTTGTCGTAGCGCTCAAGCACCTCATACCTTTCCTCCTTGGGATCTGTGAGCCCGATCGAGATGGTCGGAACGTCGCATATCTCCACAGCGTTCATGGCAAAACTGCCATCGTACCTCTCCGCCTTCCCGGCCATGTTCAGCCCGGCGATGCTCCCCTGAAGGTGGGCGTTCGGCCATATTGCAATCTGCCTTGTCGTACCCGTGACGATATCGAGGGCCTCGACGACGTCCCCCGCCGCGTAGATGTCCGGCAGATTGGTCCGCATGTGGTCGTCCACCAAGATGCCCTTTCTCACATCTATCCCGGCGCCTTTCGCAAGCTCTATGTTGGGCGCGACCCCCATGGCAAAAACCACGAGCTGGCAGTGAACCTCTGCCCCGCCACGCAGGACCACTTTTTTCACCCACTCCTTGCCCGGAATCCTCCATATGGTGCTGTTTGTTATGAGCTCACAGCCCTTCTCCCGCAGGGCCGCCTCCACAATTTCGGACGCCTTCCTGTCAAAAGTGGCGGAGAGTATCCTGTCTGCAAGCTCGATTATGGTAACTTTTATCCCGCGGGCTATGAGGGACTCTGCTGTCTTCAACCCTATCAGCCCCCCGCCAACCACCACTGCATTTTTCACGTCGCTCTTCCTTATGAACTCGTCCATCCTCCTCGCGTCGTCCAGCGTGGTAAAGGTGAAAACTCCCGGCAGGTCTTTGCCTTCCACCTCCGGGACAATCGGGCGTCCGCCGATCGCCAAAAGCAGTTTTTGGTAGGGCAGAGCCGAGCCGTCATTGAGCACCACTTTTTTGTCTTCAGGACGGATTGCCACGGCCTCCTTCCCCAGAACCTCTTCAACGTTGTATTTTCTGTACAAGCCCGGGCTTCCGTACGACATCTTGCTTTCATCGATCTGGCCCGCCAGCAGGTAAGTAATCAAAGGTCTGGAGTATAGCGGGTGGGGCTCGTTTGACACTACCGTGATCTTTCCATCTTTGTCTATCCCTCTAATGCTTTCAACAGCCCCTATCGCCGCGGCGGAACTTCCGATTATTAGGTACTTCGTCACGCTACTCCTCCTCCAGTACAAGGGCCTCGTTCGGGCAATGTTTCACGCACGCCGGCTCCTCCGCCCCAATGCACATGTCGCACTTCGATATCACTTTTTTCTCACGCCCCTTGCCGATAACCCCGAACGGGCACATCATGATGCACATCCAGCAGCCGACGCACTTGTCCTCGTCGCACAGGACTGCGCCGGTTTTCGGGTCCCTGTGCATCGCCCCAGTTATGCAGGCCCTTATGCATGGGGCGTCCTCGCAGTGCCTACATTGAATCGCGAACGATAGGTAATCCTTCTCCTCCACAAGGATCCGCGGCACCGGCTTCGGATACTCCCCCCGGTAAGCCTTGACCAGATCCTTTGACTTGGAGTGCTGGACAGCGCAGTATATCTCGCACAACCGGCAGCCTATGCAGTACTGCTCCCTTATGCGAATTTTCTTCATGCTACCAGGCCTCACCAACGTGCTTTATCCCAAGTATTTTAAGTTCGACATCACTCAGCCCCACTCCCCTGAGCTGCTCCCGGTTGCCCCTCAGGCTCTCGATGGCGTTTATCCCCATCCCGCCTATCATCTCCTTTATCTCAAGGGACCATGCCCTGAGAAGGTTGCTCAGCCGCCTCGTCGCAATCTCTGGGTTCAGCCTTTTGGTCAGATACGGGTCCTGCGTTGCTATCCCCCAGTTGCACTTCCCTGTGTAACACTTCTGGCAGATCGTGCAGCCCATGGCAACCAATGCCGAAGTGGCTATGTACACGGCGTCGGCACCCAGCGCGATGGCTTTCACCACGTCCGAGCTCCTCCTGAAACCTCCGGCGACTATCAAAGACGCCTGGTTCCTGATGCCCTCCTCCCTCAGCCTTGTGTCCACGACCGCTGTCGCGGCCTCGATGGGTATCCCGACATTGTCCCGGATGACCTTCGGCGCCGCCCCAGTGCCGCCCCTCACGCCGTCTATGACGATGAAGTCCGCCCCCGCCCTCACTATCCCGCTTGATATCGGCGCGACGTTGTGCACCGCCGCAATCTTCACTCCAACAGGCTTCTTGTACCTCGTCGCCTCTTTCAGCGCGTAGATAAGCTGCCGCAGGTCTTCTATCGAGTAAATGTCGTGGTGAGGCGCGGGCGACAGGGCATCCGTCCCTATAGGTATCATTCTTGTCTCGCTTATGGACTCGGTTACTTTTTCACCCGGGAGGTGACCGCCGATACCCGGCTTTGCGCCCTGCCCTATTTTTATCTCGATTGCCGCGCCGGTGTTTAGGTATTCCCTGGTGACTCCGAACCTTCCAGATGCGACCTGGACGATGGTGTGGCCGCCATACTTGTAAAAGTCCTTGTGCAGGCCCCCCTCGCCGGTGTTCCAGAATGTCCCGAATTCAGTGGCGGCTCGCGCCAGTGCCAAAGAAGCGTTGTAACTTATTGACCCGTAAGACATGGCGCTGAACATGATGGGGGCCTCCAACTCCAGCTGCGGCGAGATTTCCGTGGCGAGCTTCGGCTCACCCGAACCTCCTATCTCTATCCTGTCCGGCTTTCGCCCGACGAAAGTCTTCAGTTCCATGGGCTCGCGGAGTGGGTCTATCGACGGGTTCGTCACCTGGGACGCATTGATGACGATGCGGTCCCAATAATTTGTGTATGGCTTGTCGCAGCCCATTCCCGTCAGTATCACCCCTCCCGTCCCGGCCTGCCGTTTGATGTCTGTTATGACCTCGGATGTCCAGTTGAAGTTCTCCCGATACTCGGACTTTGTGCGCTCGACGGCCAGCGCCGAGGTAGGGCATAAGGCCTCGCAGAAGTGGCATCCGACGCATTTGGTGGTATCGCTCACTATTACGTCATTTTCAGAGTCGTAGGCGTGGACGTCGTTGGAACACATCCTGACGCACGCCTGGCATCTTATGCACTTCTCGTCGTCCCGGTTTATCGTGAAGCCAAACGGCGGCGTTGATTTAACCATTTGCACCCTCCAAACGGCCAACCACCGGCTCCCCTGCCTCCGGCATCCAGACTTTATCGGGGGACTGGCAAACTTCCCTGATTCCAGACTCCTCGCTCGACAGGTAGAGCATGCTGCCCCTGCGGGCGGCGACGAGGGGGCGCAGCTTGATCCTGTCGTTTATCCCGACGATCCCGCCCCTGTGGCCGACCACGGTGGCGAACGGTCCGTTGAGCAGCGCCCCGCCGTAAGTCAGCCTGAGAGCTTTGCAGATTTCCCTCTGGTCCCCCGGGAGCCGCTCTATCTCGTCCCAGAAGGGGGAAGCCAATATTTTGCCCACGACGTCGAAACCGAACCCGTGCTTCCTCGCGAGAAGGTCGTAAAGGTAAGCTATGACCTCCGTGTCCGTGAAAAGCGTGCAGCGGTACCCAAATCTTTCCAGGTACCTCTTGTTTGCCCCGTATGATGATATCTCACCGTTGTGGACCACAGACCAGTCAAGCAGCCCGAACGGGTGGGAGCCGCCCCACCACCCCACGGTGTTTGTCGGGAATCTTCCGTGGGCGGTCCACGCATAGCCCTTGTACTCATCCAGCCTGAAGAATTTCCCTATCTCCCCGGCAAACCCCACTCCTTTGAAGATGCCCATGTTCTTCCCGCTGGAGATCACATAAGCGCCGTCTATTTCCTCGTTTATCTTCATCACAGTGCTCACCACGAAATCCTCGTGGCTGGGCCATCCGTTGACTTTGGATTCCTTCGCCGCCAGAAAGTACCTCCAGAGCAGCGGTGGATTCTCTATCTTGGTCTTCTTCCGTGTCGGGATCGGCTCGTCCTTTTCTATTGAATAGTTTTCTCCAAGATACAGCTCCGTGGATTCCTTCGCCTTTTCGCTGTCGTAAAGCAGGTGAAAAGCCTGGCAGTCCTTGAACATGGGGTAAATTCCGTAGCCGGCGAACCCTCCCCCCCGGCCGTTCTCCCTGTCCTGCATCTTTGTTATGGCGCCTATGGCCTGGGCTCCGCTAAACCTCTCCCCGCTCTCGTCCATCAGCCCGAACAGGGAGCACCCTCCCCTGTCCACTTCCATGCGCCTCATGCTTTTCAATAAAAAGGTCAAAAATTTGGGCTTTAACCATGGTTGCGAAAAGTGTGAAGAA
>JBFLWG010000016.1:0-19425 GCA_040757795.1 Hadarchaeota archaeon (SeqCode)
GTTCCTGCTTCTCCTAGCGGCGGGGGTGGCCAGGGAGAAGGGAATTCTAGACGAGAGGAAGGCAAAGGACTTCGACGCCAGGCTCAAGTCGGTCCCGAGCGTCGTCCACACTGTGCTCTCGGGGGTTGCGCCGAAGGTGAAGGAGCTCGCGGCCAAGTACAAGAACGCTGGCAACATCTACCTTATTGGTCGCGGCGTCGGCTACCCCATCGTCCTCGAGGGTGCGCTGAAGCTCAAGGAAATAACATACATCCACTCCGAAGCCCTTCCTGCCGGGGAGCTCAAGCACGGGACGCTGGCTCTGATAGAGAAGGGGACGCCGCTGATAGCCGTGGTGCCGCCCGGCGAAAGCAGGGCAAGGATGATCTCGAACATCGAGGAGGTCAAGGCCAGAGGCGCAAGGATAGTCGCAATCGCCAACGAGGGCGACGACGCTGAAAAACACGCGGACGAGTTCATATCTGTCCCGCCGGTGGAAGAGCTTTTCAGTCCACTTCCCTACATCGCGCCGCTTCAGTTGCTTGCCTACCACATCACGGTCGAGCGCGGGCAGGATCCCGACCGTCCCCGATCGTTGGCCAAGTCGGTGACAGTCGAGTAATCAAGCCAAAAGTTTTCCATCTTTCATCAAAAATTTTCCATCAAGCTTGACAGTTGGCTTCTTGAAAATCCCGTCAACATGGACCCCTGCCTGGACCCTGCCGCCGAACGTTGAGTTGTCGCCGAGAGCGATGTGGCAGGTCCCCAAGACCTTCTCGTCCTCGAGCACGCTCCCGATGAGCCTTGCCTTCGGGTTAGTCCCCACGCCGAACTCAGCGAGGTTGAAAGCCTTTGCGCCGGCTTTTTTAAGCATGGCCACAAGCCTTTTAGAAGGGCCTCCTGAAAACTTCGCCGCCTTCCCGTTTACTATCTCGATTATTATTTTCCCGCCCGCCTTGTCCACCATCGAGCCGTCCACGACGACGATACCTTCCCCTGTGCCCTCGACCGGAGCGATGAAAGCCTCTCCCGCTGGCAGGTTGCCAAAATCTCCCGGACGGTGAAATATCCCTGTGTCAGGATGGGCCCTGCGGCCTTCCACGCTGAACTCAAGATCTGTCCCGGCCGCCGAGGTGACTTCAACCTTCCTGGCCCTGTTCAGGCGCGCCGCCGCCTTCTTTGTAAATCGGCTTACCTCCGAGTAATCAGCGAGCATCGCCCCGCGGCACATCATCTCCTCCGTTATCATTGGCATCGTGGCGATCCTTGCGCCGGCCTCGGTGGCGCGCTTGCGAGCCTGCGTGTGGGTCAGGGAGTAAGTTGTGGGCGCAAGAACAACGTCTGCTGCCTTCATGGCCTCGGCGACAATCCTTGGGGGCTCCTCGCCGTGCCTGCTGAGAACCGGCATAACCAGCATCGTCACCCTAGCCCCGGCATCCCTCGCAGCGGAAAAGATGTAGCTGGCAACCCTGTGCCTCGGCGGGTCTGTGACAACCAGGACTATCTCGCCGGGAGAAACGTTCATGCATTCCTTCACGGCTATCCTGGCGCCTTTCAGCATACCGACCTGTGTGACATCACGGCGCAAGATTATCCCTTCGGCCCTCAAAGAAAATTAATCAAACTCTTTTCGCTGCGAGCCTCACGTCGACGTCTCTGACTGTCCTTCTCCCCGCGTGCTCGGCAAGCTTCGCCGCCTCGGCGGCTATCGTTACGGCACGCTCCTCAAGCACCTCTGCTAGAGCAACCGCCGCTTCCTCGCTGACCCTTTTTGCGCCGGCTTTTCTTATTACCCGATCTACAGCCGCTACTGGCAATTCAACCATTTTCATGCCTCCCCAAACGCTTTTAGACGTTTATTTGACATATTTTCATATATTCAGGCAGTATTTAAACCTACTCTTAAAACTGGCTTTTATCATTCATTTTTTGCTTGATATTTTATTTTAAAATTTCCTGAAGCAATCGAGTCAACCTTTCGAGAACATGATTTTAGATGCGGCCCATAGGAGCGCCACGTCGATCATCACCCACACGATCATCAGCAATAGCAAGCCGCCTGCACCCAACGCGAGCGACGCCGCGGGGATGTTTGAGTAGGAAAGCACGAAAAGGCCGCCTATGTTGAACGTCATGTGCAAAAGGACCGGCGGGAAAATGCTTTGGCCTGACTTGTTGTACATGTATCCTGTGAAGATGCCGAGCCCCGTGATAATCACGATGGTCTGCCCCGCCTGAATTAGGATTGCTTCCGCGGCCTGCGCTGCCGTGATGCTCTGCGCCAGCTGTATCGCTGGGTCTGTTAGCTTGAAGTAAGTGTAAGCTTGGATGTGCGGGATCATGAACAGGATTGCAGTTGCAATTATTGCCGGGATTGGTCCGTAAACGCTTGAGAATTTTCGCTGCATGTAGCCGCGAAAAGCGCACTCTTCCACGAACGCAACGAAGGCCGCGTTAACAAGAACGCTGGCGAGAAAAGTCCCGGCCGGCGTGGCGCCGAGGTCGAATGCCGCTCCGGTTGCCGCCGAGATGATTACCATCCAGATGATTTGGAAGAAGATTCCTAAGAAAGCCGAAAGGACAAGGACCTTTCCCAGGCCGGCCACCCCAAAGCCGATGCTGCCGACACCTTCCCCGTCCTGCCTGATGAAAACCAGCAGCGCCGCAAAAATCACTACGTAAAGGACGATCGTCACGGCTGTCAGGGCGTCTGCTGCAAGTCCCGCCTCCCACTGGATGATGACAGAAAACCAGGCCATCATGGCGAAAATCAGGAACATCATGACCGGCCGCTGCAAAGAAACCTTGCTCATCCTCTCGAAACCCTGTTCTTCAGCCGCCATAAAACTTTTGCGACATTAATTTAAGCTCATGCGAGTATTGTGGTGGGTGCAAAATTGCCTAGCATGATAGTCGCCGGAGGCCAGTGGGGCGACGAGGGAAAGGGGAAAATAGTCGCCTACTTTGCCCTTCACGACAAGCCGAAAATAGTGGCGAGGGCGGGCGTGGGGCCAAACGCCGGCCACACTGTTTATTTCCAGGGAAAGAAGTTCGGGTTGCGCCAGATCCCATGCGGCTTTGTGCAGCAAGGGGCAAAGCTGCTGATAGGCCCGGGAGTCCTCGTCAACCCTGAAGTCCTGCTCGCGGAGGTGGACATCACAGGTACCAAGGGCCGGCTTGGGATCGATCCCCGCTGCACAATCATAGAACCACACCACATCAATCAGGACAAATCTTCTGAACACCTGCAGGGGAAAATCGGGACAACCGGGACAGGGTGCGGGCCGGCCAACGTCTCCCGAGTGGAGCGCACGGCGAAGCTGGCGCAGGACTTTCCAAAGCTCAAGCCATTCCTCGCCGATGTCCCGAAAGAGGTGAACGCCGCGCTTGACAGGAAAGAGCTTGTGATGGTGGAAGGGTCACAGGGCTTCGGCCTCTCGCTGTTCCACGGCAGCTACCCCTATGTGACTAGCAAGGACACCGCGGCGAGCACGCTGGCGGCGGACGTCGGCCTTGGCCCTACGAGGGTCGACGATGTGATGCTGATCTTCAAGGCCTATGTTAGCAGGGTTGGCGCTGGGCCTTTCCCCACTGAAATGCCGCAGGAGGAGGCTGAAAAGCTCGGCATAGTTGAGTTCGGCACGGTGACGGGCCGGCGCAGGAGGATCGGGTCCTTTGACTTTGACTTGGGGAGACGCGCTGCCATGATCAACGGCGCGACCCAGCTGACCGTGACTTGCCTTGACCGGCTCTTCAAGGGGGCGGCGGGCGCGAGGAGGCCTGACCAGCTGCCGGCAGACGCGAAGGAGTTCCTGGAAAAGATAGAGCGCGAGGTTGGTGTCCCGGTCACCATCGCATCAACAGGTAGCGGGGTTGACGACATAGTGGACATGCGAGAGGAAAAAATGCGCAGGTGAGGGGCGTCGGGAAATCTTTTAACTTGGCTTGTGGATATTAAGTGATAAAAATGGGCGGCGCTGCAAGAACTGCTTTGTTGATGGGGGTGCTCACCGGCATGCTGATGCTGGTGGGTTTCGCGGCCGGATATCTCACGGGCGTCCCGATCACATACTCGCTTGGGTTCGCCCTTGTAATGGCAACCCTCCTGAACCTCGTCATGTACTGGTACGCCGACAGGTGGGTGCTGAAGATGTACAAAGCCAAGGTGGTCAGCGAGGCGGAGCAGCCGAAGCTCCACGCCATCGTCTCACGACTGGCTTCAAACGCCCGCATACCCAAGCCTAAGGTGGCCACCATCCCGATAGAATCCCCGAACGCCTTCGCAACAGGGAGGTCGCCGTCAAACGCTGTCGTAGCCGTGACGGACGGCGCCATGAAACTTCTCAACGATGAGGAGCTTGAAGGAGTGCTTGGTCATGAAATTTCCCACGTCAAGAACCGAGACATGCTTATCAACACGCTGGCCGCGATCATCGGCGCAGTGATAACCTACGTGATGTACTTCTCGATGTTCTCGGGCAGCAGGAGGGACAGGGATGGCGGCGCGGGGCTGGCGGCGGTTCTGGCGATAATCTTCGTCCCGTTCGCCGCTATGCTGGTCAGGCTCGCCATCTCGAGGGGAAGGGAGTACGGTGCTGACGAAGGCGGCGCTAACGTTTCACACAGGCCCCAAGCACTTGCCAGCGCCCTGAAAAAGCTCGAGGCCGCTGCGGCCAACAGGCCCATCCAGGGGGGCAACCCCTCTACATCCCACCTTTTCATAGTGAACCCGTTCAGAGGAATGAACCTGCTCAGCATATTCTCAACTCACCCCCCGACCGGCGAGAGGGTAAGACGACTTGAATCAATGGCAAAATCCGGGAAGTTCTAAAATCCAAAAATAGACTGGCCGTAAAGCCTGATCAGAATTTCAAGGACTATGATGGCAGCTATGAAGATGACCACTTTCTTTGGTGATATTTTAATCCCCTTTCCTTCCTCGTCAAAGTAGCGGATCAGCCCCGCTCCTGTGGACGGCATCTTTTGTTCGCTCTTAGGCATTGCACACCACCCACATCTAAGCTCTGCCTGTTTAAGGCTTTTCTGGCGCTCGGGGTCCCCGTTCCTGTGGCATGAACTTTGACTGCGCTGCCACGACCTCCGCGCTGCTTTTGGCTGCGGCGTAAGCCTCCAGCGGCCCCCTGTTGAGCTCCAGGAAGGCCGGACCCCACTTGAACACGCCGAGAATCTCGCTCGCGAGCACTTCCTCACCAAGAATGAAAAGTGCGGCGGCTAGGGCCTCCGCGGTGCTGAGGGTGGTGGGCCTCCCGTAGTATGTCGGGTTTGCGGCCACCAGATAGGGGAGGGCCCTTGAAATAATCCTGCTCCTGAGCTCTGCCGCTCGCCTTATTTTTTTCCACGAGCAGTCCAGCGCCGCCAGCCCCCTGCTCCTGGCTGCGGCGAGGTCCTCCTTTGATATGGCCTTTTCCGCAAAAGGGTCGAGGAGTACAGCGCCGGACGGCAGCTCCTGAAGGCTGTAGACCATCTCGACCTTCCCGAACTTGCGGAGGCGTTCGGCCGTGCATTTTTTGGGGTCGCACTCGCGGGCGTTGTATGCGATTAATTTCATCTGCACCGCGAATAATTCGCAGCCATGGCTTTGAAACTTTCGGGGGCGGTTATTTTTTCCTCAGCTTCTGGAGCCTCTTTGTCCCAATCGCGAGCTGCCTCCAGATGATTGCGAGGATCACGACCAAGAACACTATTGCCGCGGCCATTATCAGGTAAATCGGCGGGATGGACAGAGTCGGCAGCGTTGGCAGGGTCGAGATGGTTATAGTGCGGGTGGAGAAGTGCGGGATGGAGATCAAAATTTGGGCCCCCCTGCCGCCCTTCAGGATGAAATACTCGGGGACGTTCTCGTTGGTCGGGTCGAGCACGTCCGCGTAGTCGTCGGCGGGCCCGATCTCCACGTTGTCTACAAGCACCCTTGAAATCCAGCCTGTTGGGAGCACCTTGTTGTCGATGCCAACCACAACTGTTTTTCCGTTCTCAACGTCCGAGCTCACCGTGAACACAACCTGCTCGCCCACCTTGACATCGGCCACCTGCGTCCTGATGTCGCCGTGCTCGTACCCTACTGCAACACCTGGCTTGTCCACCTCGATGGTTATTGTCATGACGGCGCCTAGGTTCCCGCTCACGAAAGCGTTTTCAAATAGACGCAGATTTTCATTTTCAAGGATTATCCCGAACTCTGTGTTTTGGTTCGCCAGGTTATCTCTAAGGTTCTCCAGTATCTGTGCCACTTCTGTAACCAACACTGTGGCGGCGGATGTAGCGCTGGAGGACAAATAGCTGTTGTCTCCTGAGAAAGACGCCGTTATTGTTGCAGTGGTTTGAGCTGTAACGTTGGGGGCTGTGAACGTGACAGTGGCCTGGCCTGAAGAGTTAGTTGTGCCACTAGTTGTTGAAAGGCTACCTGCTGTTTTGCTCCAGTTGATTGTTCTGCTCGCGATTGGGCTGCCCCCAGACATGAGCGTTGCTGTCAAAACAACATTCTCTCCAGAGCCGATGGTGAAGCTTGAAGGAGCAATCTCTAAAGAGGGAGTAACTGTGGGAACTGGGTATATCGTGCCGGTTGAAGTTCCGGAACTACTGTTATAGCTGCTGTCTCCGGAGAATGAAGCTGTTATCGTGACATTTTCTGATGCGGTGACTGTTTGTGCTGTGAACGTGACAGTGGCCTGGCCTGAAGAGTTAGTTGTGCCACTAGTTGTTGAAAGGCTACCTGCTGTTTTGCTCCAAGACACAGTCTTCCCGGATAGCAAGTTGCCAGTGTTGTCCTTCAATGTGGCCGTCAAGGTGCGGGATCCGCCCGATACCAGCGAGAAACTAGAGGCATCCATCGTTACCGTCGTGTTGGTCTTTGGCGGAGGTGGCGAGGAAGTCGTTAACGTGTAATCTGAAGAGATGACGAGATTGTTGTCGTTGTCTTTCGACTTCACCCGATAGTGGTATGTCGTGTTTGAAGACAGGCCCGACAGGCCAACCGAGTGGCTTGTGGTGGTTCCGTTGGTTGCTGTGGATCCATATGATGTCGTCGTGCCGTATTCGACAACGCTGGCCGCGTTCTCTGCTGTCGTCCAAGTTATGGTCGCGGAGTTCGTGGTGACGCTGGAGGAGCTCACAGCTGAAATTGCTGGGATGCCGCTGGAGTTGTCCATCGTGTTGGGTGGGAATGTGTTATTGGTTGAGGAAACAACGTAGATGCCGTACGAGCGATTGTTCGCTAAAGTGTTGCTGGAAACTGTGTTGTTATCAGAGGTATTAAGATAAATCCCATAATCGCTGTTATCCACCGTGTTTCCAGATATTGTGTTGTTTTCTGATGCTCCAACATAAATTCCTTCCGTGCCATTGTTTTCTACAACATTGTTGAGGATGGTGTTGTTGTCCGAGCTACTCAAGTATATTGCGCTCCAAATATTGCTTTTTGCCACGGTGTTGTTAGATACAACATTTTTATTGGAATTGGCGAAGTAAATGCCCGCATATTCTTGATTCTCAACTGTGTTTTTGGAAATGATGTTGTTGTCAGATGAAGATTTTAGGTGAATGGCATTTGTGGTGCCATTTCTCAGTCTGTTGTTTTCGATTGTGTTGTTGTCTGAATTATCAAGTACGATTCCATAATCGTAGTTTTCCAAAAAGTTGCCTGAAACTGTGTTGTTAAACGATGACAAAAGTGATATGGAGTCTGTGGAGCTGTAATTTGTGGTGTTGTTTGATATTGTGTTGTTGGACGACACATTCAAGTAGACATCGTAAAAGTTGTTGTCAAAAATCGAGTTCTCAACTCGGCCGTTGATCACGTTTTTGAAGTACAATCCTTTGTGGGGCCCTGTGCGTCCGTTCTCGACTAAAACATTTTTAATTGTAAAATATTTGGTCGTGTTCTCGATATAAATTCCATCTGCAGAAGACGCGTTGATTTTCCAGTTCTCAATTATGTACGGGTCGTTCGAAGTCCCGCTGCCGGCAACCACGCCGTTTCTTGAAGTAAAGTTCTCATCACCGAAAATACGAATGTTAAAAATCTCTTCCGAACCTATGCTGGCGACAGGCGATGGTGAAACATGGCGGCGTAGCAATCTCCAAACGTCGTTTTTGTAATTGCCGTCGTACCCCCCCATCAGCCAAACCTTGTTATCGAAGACCACCGCCGCGTGATCGTACCTCGCGCTCCAGCCGCCGTCTGCTGCCAAGGACCAGTTTTCCCCATCCGAGGTGTACCAAACGCTGTTGTTGTAGTCACTCTGCCCCGCAGGAGTTCCACCAAAAATCCACATCCTATTGTCAAAAACCACTGACGCGTGATTTTTCCTAGCGCTCCAGCCTGCGCTCGCCGTGGCCTGTGTCCAGTTCTCGCCGTCGGAGGAGTACCATACGTCGTTTTTGAAGAAAGGCGAGTCGGCAATTGCTCCGCCGATGACCCACATCTTCCCACCAAAAACTACCGAAATGTGGCTGTTGCGCGCGCTCCAAGATGCTGAGGCTGTAGATTGGAACCAGTTCTCTCCGTCAGGGGAGTACCAGACATCGTTCTTTTGGACTCCGTCATATCCTCCGATTACCCACATTTTGTTGTCGAAAACCACGGAAGAATGCCCCCAGCGAGACGTCCAGCCAGCGTTCGCCGTTGCTTGGAACCAGTTCTCCCCGTCGCTTGAGTACCAAACGCTTCTATCAGTCCCACCAATCACCCACATTTTGTTATTGAAGACTACTGATGTGTGGTTCCTGCGCTGGTTCCACGCCGCGCTGCTGGTGGCGCTGCTCCAAGAAATTCCGTTGGAGGAGTACCAGACATCGTTCTTGTTGTTTTCCGCCGCGCCGCCCGCCACCCAGATCTTGTTGTCAAAAACTACTGCCGTGTGGGCATATCTCCCGCTCCACCCCGCGCTTGATGTCGCCGATGAATCAACATAGGGCAAAACTGTGTTTTCCCAGCTGCTTGCGTTGGGAGCGCCGGGCTTACCGTAGTACAAGTAGATTGAGCCGTCGATATTTTCCACGCGCTTGACCCACAAGGTGGCGCTCGCAGAATTATAATTTTCAACCCAAAAATTCAGGGCGCCGGAGTTCTCGTTCTCCAAAAAGCGAATGTCTCCGTAATCCTGCAGCATTCCAGAGTCATGCGGGACGACTATTTTCAGGTGGTAATTCTCTGGATGAGTGCCAGATATAGTAACAGGGCGACGGAGGTTCCAATTCTCGTTCCACCAAGCTGGGTCCGCTCCTGCCATTGGAGTTAAACCTAACAATGCGACGAGCAAGAGAGGCACCAGCACTAAAATAAATCGGCGTGGCACTGCAACAGTCTTGCCATCTGGAACATGACGCCGTGCACAACCACAGAAATTTTTTGTTTCTGCAGCCATACTCCCGGCCACCTAAACCCACAAATATAAAGTTACGCTGAAGGTAATCGTTGTTCCCGCCCGCAAAATCCAGCCGTTTCCGTTGTTGTCAAAGCGAGCGTTGATGCGGACCCATCCATTATTGGTGCCGTAGTTTGAGTTCTCAAAAGGAAATTCCATGGAGTCCATCGAGTTTTCTTGGTAGGTGAACTCACCAGTAACGCTTAGATCTATTTTGAAGTTTTCCTTGCGAGCGTAAGCCATGCTAGGTGGGGAAGAAGACCCCTTGGCTGCCACGATTATGTCGAATTTGTTTTCATAAGGTACGTTTAGTTGCGGATCACCTGGACCTTCAAAGACAGAGTTCTCATTATCGTAAGGCTTAATCCAGACGCCGGGCTGATTCCCGAAGTTCTGGTTGATGTTACCCTGCTCGTGCTGAATGATGTATACGTTTTCAATCCCCGCCACCGCAGGAACTCCGCCCGCAAAAGCCGTCGGCAGCTGGTCACTTCTCCAGACTTCCGCTATTCTCCACGCTGGCGCTGCCGGCAAGGCGGGCGCCAAAAGCCAGCCAGACACTCCAGCAACAGCTACCACTATCGCCAAAAGCCCTGCCCAAGGCAGCATCCTCGCCTCTTTTCTCACAATTCTAGGTTGAAGCATGCCGATAAATAATCGGCATCTGATGAAAAAGAAGTTTCGGCAACAGGCGAAACCTTTTCATTAGGTCTGGCGCCGGGGAGGGGATTTGAACCCCTGCTCTCCGAAGGAGAACCAGATCTCGAGTCTGGCGCGTTACCTGGCTTCGCTACCCCGGCACCAGATGGACTTGGACTGGGTTTGAATAAAGTTACCGTGTTTGGCAGCCCCTTGAACCGTTCCAACATCTCGAAATCAGTAAACTCCCCTGTTGAAGTGCCCCGTCGTGTACCCCTTCCTGATCCGGCGGTCATCGAAAGGTTCAAAGTCCAATATCTTCCTGTAAATCCTTACAAATTTGTCAACGTCCTTTTCAACGTCGATCATGAAATACTTCACTCCCGCCTTGACGTAATCTCTGGCCTTGTTGAACAAACCCAGCTGCCTCATGTTGAGAACCTCAGTCATGCCGTGGCTGCGCCTGACCCTGAATCGCCTGCCCTCGCTGTCGACCAGTTGCGTGGCCGAAAGCTTCTGCTTGCTGTTCATCAGGATGATGTCTCCGTGGACAAGCACCATGAATTGTTTGTTTTTCAGGGCCGAGACTTCTTTGAAATTCAACTCAGGGGAGATTATCGGTACGCTGGGATAACATTTCAAGTCAACATCATTGAAGCAGTTAAACGAGTAGTCAAGATGGACCTCGCGGCCCTTCAGGAACTTCAGCAGCCCTCTGTCGCCCACCAGGACCCCGTCCGGCCTGATTTTTTCAATTCTTTCAGCGACTTCGGCGATTTGTTTGTCGGAAAGAATCCTGGGCGTGAAGACGAAAAACCTGGAGTTCTTCAGCGAACCCTTTACCTCGCCGCAGTCGTCCTTCAGCAAGTCGTAATACACTGCGTCAGCTTTTGCGCCGTCCGCCGCCAGGGCCGATCTTTTGTTGTAAACCTTGGCGAAAATTTTAACCTCTGACTCGTTCTCCAAAGGCGCAAATTCTGGTATTGATATTTTTGATTTATTGACCTCCCCACTCACCGGATTTACCTCATCGCCCGAGTAAAACCTCATGCCTGCGGAAGATGTTTTGTAAACCTGGTCTCCGCTTTTCGCGCCTTTTGTGCTGATCTCAACGACATCGCCGGCGAACGCCTCGTCAACAAGTTTACCGTCTTTCACTATCCTATTCACGACGTAGCCTCTCACCTCCCCTCCCACCCAGATACCGACCCCGTCCCCGCGCTTGAGCCCGCGCTCAAGCTTCAACTTCCCGCTACTGAAACTCCCGATGTAAACGCCCCTGTTCATAGGCATCCTCGCGTCGACCACACTGTCGCAGAACCCGAGGCCTTCAGTGAACTCCCTGTTGAAAACCAGCTTGAGCTCATCGACGTCCTTGTCATCCACAAAAAAACTTCCGGAATAGTAAGCATCGATGTACTTCCTGTAGATTCTTGCCACTGTCGCGACATAAAGCGGGCGCCTCATACGGCCCTCTACCTTGAAAGCCTCGACCCCCGCCCCGATTAGCTTTGGGATATTTGAGAGCTGGCAGAGGTCCATGGTGCTGAGCGGGTATCTGCCGTTGTACTTCAATCTGCACGGCTGGGCGCAGAGCCCCCTGTTGGCGCTCCTCCCCCCGACGATGGAAGAAAACAGGCACTGCCCACCGTAGCTGAAGCAGAGCGCGCCGTGGACAAAAACTTCTGTTGGGTGCTTCTTGGAGATTGACGCTATTTCTTCAAGTGCGAGCTCTCTGGCAAGTATCACCCTGTCGGCCCCATCCGGGATGGAGTGGCTGTTGACCACCGTCGCCTGGGTGGAAAGGTGCACCGGAAGGTTTGGGAAATTCTGCTTGATCAACGGGATTAAACACGGGTCTTGGACAATTATCGCGTCCGCCTTGGCTGAATCAGCGACATTTATCAGCCCGAAATACTCCTCAAGCTCGCTGTTCTTTACCAAAGTGTTGAACGCCACATAAACTTTGACGTCCCTACTGTGGCAGTAGTCAATCGCGCTGAAGATGCCCTCCTCGCTGAAATTTGCGGCGCCCCCCCTAGCGTTGAACCTCTTCAGCCCGAGGTATACCGCGTCGGCGCCATTATTCACGGCCGCCCTTAGGCACGCCTCATCGCCTGCCGGGAGCAGCAGTTCGACTTTTTTCATGCAAGTGAATATTTGGACTGCTCTCTAAAAACAGTGCACGGCAATGATCGCTACAAGAAGTCGGCCAAGCTCGTCTGCCTCGCGGCGTCGCTCTCGAACGTCGACTTTATGTCCCGCTGTGAAAGCATCAGGCGCTGTTTTGTGTAATCGCTGACGTTGTACTTGTCCGCTAGGTTCATTGCGACCATCAGGTACTTCTCAGCGCCGCCCTTGGAAATCGTCAGGATCAGTTTTCCCCCGCAGCGGCCGCAGGCGCCGCTCAGAGGAATCCGCCTGTGGTGGTTGTTGCAGTTTATGCACCTGACCTCCTGGGCCGCGAACTTCCTTGTGTTCCCCTTCAGGTCGGGTATGAAGTGGTGCTCGATGACCAGCTCCGCGACGTCCCTCTCGTCGACCGCCCGGATTTTCTCCGCCAGTCCCAGCTGCGCCTGCAATTTTTCCTCCATGGTCTCCAATGTCTTGTACTTGCTCTCCAGCGACCCTGCCGCGAAGTCGCTAGAGTCAAATGAGAACATCATCCCTTCATACTGCTCTTCCTTGTCAAGCCTGCCGGCCACTGTCCTCATGAACTTGAGCTTGCCAGGATTCTCGAACCTCGTGGTGGCCTGATAAAATTCAATGGGGTACCTCTCCATGACGTCCATGTTGTGCGCCTGCTTGTCTATCTCCTTTGGGTTTATTTTCATGTTCAGAATCAACGGGGCGTCCATCCTCCCGCCCCGCCCTGAAGGCAGGAACCTCTTGCTGAAGTTCAGGAGGGCGTCAAGTAGCAGCATGACGCAGTCTTCGTCGCCGTCACAATCGCGCCTCTTCGCCGCGTGGAAGAACGGATGGGCATACCCGACATTGGCCCTTGTGAACCCTATTATCCGCCCTGCCGTCCCAACCGAGGTGTGCGGCGCCAGCCCCAGCACAACATGGCCGACAAGGTCCTCGACGGTCCTTGCATTGTAGTAAGGCGGAAGACCATAGACTTTCTGGAGCAGATCGTCCACAAAATTCGACGCCCGCAGAATGTAGTCGGCCGCCTTGCTGGACAGTATGACGTCCTGCACCTTCATCTCAACTACCTGGTCCTCGCTCTCCAGCGGCTGACCTCGGTAGTCTTTTGAGTAGCCAAACTCGCGCAGCCGCTCCACAGGGACACCTATTTCCCTCGGCTTGAAGTGAGTGAGAGGAACGTCCGTTGCGTCGAACCTCACAGTTCCGTCCTTGAAAACGAAAACATCGTGCTTGGCGCGCAGTATGCCCTTCTCAAGCGGCTCCGGAATCTTGTACTCGCTCGTCATCCCTTGGACTCCCTTCACAAGATCCGGCATGTCCTCACCCAGCCGGGCCACGGCAGCATCAAACAAAGACTTCAAGTCAACCTTTCTTCTGCTGTAATGCTCCGGCCGTGAGTTGCACTTCGGGCACTTCTCCCCTTCCAGTGTCTGGCCACACGTCGGGCAAACTTTCAAGTACTCCGCCACGGCGCCGCAAACCTGACACTTCCTTGAGAAGGAAACTGCGCCACACTGCTTGCACTCAAGCTTCGCTATCTCCACCTCGACCTCTCCCTTGCTGGCCGCGTCCACAAGGTTCCTCATCTTGCCTCCGGAGAGCCCAACAGGGAAAAGCATGTGCACTGGCGGCTTCATCTCCCGCGGGTTGGCCTTCTCCGGCCTGCCCATCCTTGCGCCGATGTAAGTCGGCGCCTTTTTCCTCACTGGGAATCCGGCGAGCAAGCCGATGATCTCGTTTATTTCCTTGGTCTTGCTTGACTGCAAGGTCTCCTGCAGCTTCTCGACACCGAGCGACTCCCTGCTGACCAGACCCAAACACCTGCAAAGAGGGAGCGCGTGATCCTCCAGCATCACCACGCCGTTGCCCATAGAATGCGGGACCCCAAGCTCCTCCAGCAGCCGCTTCATGGATTGGTCCACCGGGACCGTGAGAGAAACAAGCTGGCCGTCCCTGAACTCGGAAACTCCTGACGAGAGCCAGCGGCCGAGGTCCCAGAGCTCCTCGACGGCCATGGAGTGGTATGGATAGGTGTAAGCCGGGTGGAGCGGCACTCCAAGCTCTTCAGATATCTTGACCGCCAGCCAGGACTGTGGAGCGGGATAAGGAGGGGAAATGTAACGCGAGATGTCCTCCGAAAGCTCCCGACCGCGGATTGCTAGCTCCACATCCTGCGCCCACCACTCCTCGCAATAACCTGACGGCAGAAGTGGATGGTTGTTCTCGAGAAACTCGCCAAACCCAATCAGTATATCGCCTATGAACAAAATTTCAGACACCCTGCCGCGAATCTGCAGCGCCTCCTCGACGGTGTTGATCCTGACTACAGATCCATCGTCTAGCTTGACAACCGGCCCCTCGATGGAATCCACAGGGGTCACGGCGCCGCCTTTTCCTGGCCGCTCTGTCTTCAGCTGTGTCCCAACAGCTATGAACTCGTCGCAAATCACCATGGTGGCGGGATGTATACCCACAGCTGCTATTCCTGTGTTTCTGGCCCTGCCATAACGCAGTCTGAAGCCTCCGTCCTTCCCCTTGCTCCCTCCCGGATGGGAAAAAACCGGCCTGCCTGCTATAACCTCATCCAAATACTTGTGCTCACCCTCCAACTGGTCGGCTTCGTCGACAAGGTAATCCTTCTCTCCCCGCTGCCCGGCACTCGCCTCCTCAGCCGGCGCCTTTGCTGTGAACTCTGAAAGCCATCCCCAGCCGTCGATGTGGAGCTTCTCGACATACTTCTTTATCTTCTGCGCCTTCTGGACCACCCCCTCGATAAGCACCAGGATTGCTCCGCCCCTGATGAAGTTGTGCTCCACTCGGTCCAGATCCCTGTAAGCTGTGACCTGAAGGTTCTTCTCCGTGGGCTCCCCGGTAATCTCTACGGGAAGGTTCCTGAGCGCCAGCCTGACCTCGTCGGCCGCAGGAGTGTACTGCTCCCGCGCGACCATTTTGTAAAGGTCGACCTCCTCAACAAACCTCTCCACCTCCCTCTCGGTGGTCTTGTAAGGGTCAAGGTAAAGCCTGCGCCTCACAAAATCGCCGACAAGCACCGAAAGGGCCGCAGCCGACCCGCCCGCCGCCCTTATGGGGCTGGCATAGTAAAGGGCTAGATATTGGGTGCCGTCCGAGTTCTTCTTTATCTTTACTTCTGTTATCCCTTCGAGCGGGGCGACGACTATCCCTTCAGTAAGTATGGCGAGCGCCGTCCTGATGGCCTGCTCAGCCGTCTGCTTCTCGTCGGCGCGCCCGAACTTTCCGTCGACTATCATCTCCGCAATCTTCAGCGCCATCTCCTCCCTGGCCATGGCCTTTTCCTCTCCTGACTCCTGGTCTATCTCGCGGATTTTCTCCAGCTCCCTGATCGCCGCAGCCACCCCAACCGGCCCAACAAGTGTCTCGACCCTGGCGGCGAGGTCGCCCGCCATCGGGATTTCCGGCTCAAGCTCCGGGTCCTTGCCAAGGGACCTGGCCTTTATCGCCACATCGTATATCTCTTTTATTTTTTGTTCAAGCTCACCGAAGTAGCTCTCAATATCTTTGCTCATCGCTGACAACCCACCGCCTCCGCCAAGTTTTTAGCCACAAAATCCGGAGTCATCCTAGTGCCTCTGACTTTCCTCGCTTCTCCGGGCGTACAGACCCCACTGAGCAAAAGCACCGTCCGCAACCCGAGCTTCTTCCCGACCGCCACATCCATGTCAATCCTGTCCCCGACCACCGCAGTCTTCCTCCCTGTCCCCAGGATCTCCAGCGCCATCCTGATCATCATGGCCGATGGCTTCCCTACCACAAGGCTCGGCCCTTTTCCAAAACACCCTGCAAGGGCGCCGATGGTCGCGCCCGCGCCGGGGGAAAGCCCGGCCTCTGTTGGGTAAGTCGGGTCTGGATTTGTCGCTATGAACTGCGCTCCGGCTGAAAGGGCTTGGAAGCCTGCAGCGATTTTTCCGTAGCTTAAATTTTTATCAATCCCGACGACGACGTGGGTTGCACTCCTTGCTTTTGATGAAGAAAGAACTTTTATCCCAGCGAGCTTTAGCTCCTGAACAAGCCCGCTTTCCCCTATGGGGTAAACCTTGGCTGCCCTGCTGTACTCCCTCAGGTAAGCTGCGGTGGCATAACCCGACGTGATTATCTCAGATTTGTCCGCTTCAATCCCCATCCTCCCAAGTTTTTTGACGTATGCGGCGCGAGACTTGGCTGAATTGTTGGTGGAAAATACCACTCCCCTGCCCTCGTCCCTCAGACATTTCACAGCTTCCGCGGACCCGGCAATCGGTTCGTCGCCTCTGTAGAGCACCCCGTCCATGTCCAGAACCACGCCCAATGCCCCTTCGAATGCTTTGCTCAATCCATCACCCCAGCAGCTGCTCCCCCCAAAGGTCGAGAGTCAGAAGGTTGTTCGTCTGGAGGTTCAAGATTGGCACTAGGCCCGGTGTCGGCTCCACCCCCATCTTCTGCATGTATTGTGTTTTTGCCTGAAAAGTCCCGGAGTTCACGGCCCAAACGTCCCGGTACTGCTCGCACCCGTAGACGTGCACATGGCCGCAGTGGAAAACGTCCGGCACCTCTTCCATTACCATCAGGTCCTCCCTTTCCGGAGAAATCGCCGCCCTTCCACCGTAAATCGGCGCCATGTGTCGCTTCTGTAGCAGCTTCACCATCATTGATGAAGGCTTTTTCCGACTGAGGCCAGGCACGGCCGTTATCAGGTCGTCGAAGCTCCTGCCATGGTAGAGCTGGAAGTTCACGCCCTCTATAGACACCAAGGCCGGGTTGCCCAGCATTCTGCAGTTAAGGTTGTGTATCCCTCCGGCAAGGTCCTTTGGGATTGCCGGTTGGGGCTCAGACGGCCTCACGGCGTCGTGATTGCCCGGCACCACCACCAGAGTGATGTAATCCGGAATCTCTGCAAGAAGCTTGGCCGCCGCCTCGTATTGCTTGTAAATATCCTGAATCAGAAGCTCACCAAGCTGCTCAGGGTACACACCAATGCCGTCCACAACATCCCCAGCTATCGTGATGTACTTCACCCTGCCGGCCAGCTCGCGCTGCTTTTGGTCCCCGACCTCACCGCGCATCCATTTGATGAACCTGGTGAACAGCTCCTCCAAAAATTTGTCGCTGCCGACGTGAAGGTCTGAAAGCTGAACCACGCAGGTCGGCTCTGAGGGGGCCTTGCGTTCTCTGGCAATTGGAAGGTCTGGCCATATTATCTCCCTGGCGAAGATCCTCGGGGACCTGTCGCCGCTCCTGACGGATCCTATCACGGCAACGACCTCGTCCGTCACCGCGTTGTCTGCCTTCTGGAACAGGTCACTGTTTTTGAAAGCGAACACCGTGACCGTCCCGGTCTTGTCTTCAAGCTCCAGCATGAGGTGCCCGTTCTTCGACCGGCGCTTGCTTGCCACCATCCCTACAACTTTGACCTGCTCGCCGTCCGTCGCGCTCCTAAGGCTGCCGATGCTTGCCGCCCCGCTCAGCTCTGTTCTCCTTTGTAGAATGCGAGAGAGCTTCTCGAACCTGTCGTTGAACAGCCTCACGAAGTCCTTGATGTTCCCCTCGCTGTAGCTCCTTCCCGTAACGTCCTTGATCACTTTAATCCTGGGCTCATGCTCGGCCGCGAGCGGAGAAAACTTTTTATGAGTTAGCTCCGGCAGCCGTTTTGGCTCCTGTGGGGATGGCAGGGGCGGCACAACTTTTTCCAGCTGGAGAGGGACGACCTCTTGAACGCTGCCCGGCTCCCCCTCCAAAATCTTGGAGACCATGTCGGCCGTCACCATGGAGGGCTTCGACTGCATTTTTTTCAATACATCCAAGACATGATCGGCCACGACCTCGGCGTCCTCCCGCTGGCGTATGCTGTCAAAAGCATCCTCCGTTAGCTGCAGGTCGGCCTCCATGAACTTCTTCACGAGCTCGCCGGCGTCCATGCTCTAGCCCCTTGCCGCGAGGACTGGAACTTGCGGAACTTCGCCGACATTGTATTCCTCCTGCACTGCCGCCTGCACCTGCGTGGGGTGGACGTTGAGCTTGATCTCCTTTGTCCTTCCCCCCCTTCCCCGGTTGACTATCCTCGCTGTTATTATCCCCAGAACATCCAGCTCGGACATTAGGTCGCTCACCCTGCGCGACGTGAGGATGTCTAGGCCATTGCGCCTGCAGAGCCCCTGGTACACGTCGTAAACCTCCCCGCTCACCACCGGCCTTGGGGTCCTTTCCGCAAGGAAGACCACGCTTGAAAGAACAAGCTTGGACTGCGCCGGCAGGGTCTTTATGACCTCAACCATCTTGTCTTGCTCAATCCTTTCGTGCGCCTTGGCAACGTGCTGGACGCCGACCCTCTCGGAGCCGTCCGCCTCGGCCACCTCCCCTGCCACCCTCAAGAGATCTAGCGCCCTCCTTGCGTCGCCATGCTCCCTTGCCGCGTGCGCAGAACAAAGCTGAATCACTCCGGTCTCAAGCGCGCCATCAATGAAGCTCATCTCGGCCCTCTGCCTAAGGATCTCCTGGAGCTGGGTGCCGTTGTACGGCGGAAAAACTATCTCGTCCTCCCCCATACTGCTCCTGACTCGCGGATCAAGGTACTCCAAGAAGTTCGTGTCGTTTGAAATCCCGATGATAGACAGCTTGGAGTTGCTCATGTCAGAATTCATCCTCGTTAGCTTGTAGAGAACCTCGTCGCCGCTCCTCTGGACAAGCTTGTCCACCTCGTCAAAAACTACCACGGTCAGCCTAGGCTCGCAATCCAGAGCTTTAAGGAGTGTCGCGTGGACCTCGTCCGTCGGCCAGCCTGTCATTGGCACTCTCAGAGGCAGGCCCGTGGATTTTGCAAAGCCCTCTCCCTTGCTTTTTCTCACACTCTCCAGAAAGTTGTCGGCGAGCGTGGCAAGTATCCTGTACTGGGTGTTCACGACCTCGCAATTGACATAAACGACTTCTATTTTCATCGGAGCCTTGTCGCCCACACGAGCAAGCTCCTTCGTCACGTAATTCACGGTGGCGGTCTTCCCTGTGCCCGGCTTGCCGTAAAGAAGGATGTTCGATGGCGTTTCTCCCCTCAACGGCGCAACGAGAATCCTGGCCAACTGGTGGATCTGCTCGTCCCTGTGGGGGAGCTTCTCCGGCGTGTAACTATGGCGCAGATACTCCCGTCTCTTGAATATCGGCCTCGCTCCCAACAGCATGTCGAATAGGCCCTCCGAACTCACCCTTTACCACCTCCTCTCCTATTATCCTGCTCAGCCTCCCGCTCCAGCCATCTATTACGGAGGCC
>JBFLWG010000017.1:0-18233 GCA_040757795.1 Hadarchaeota archaeon (SeqCode)
CCACCCGCCAGTTCCCGGGCTGCGGGCTCCTCACCTTCACCCACTCGGGCTTCCTGCTCCTGCCCGAATATTCCGCGTTAGGAATCTGGAGGTCGAGGCTGTCGGTGTCGTAGTTCCAGCCGACGTGACGGCCCTGCGGGTCCCAGACGTGGAGGTCGAGGTCGCTCCCGGGCCAGTTGATTTCTATCCTCAGGTCTCCATCGGCTTGGCGCGGGAGGTTGGCGACCTGGACGCCGCCCTGGGTGATGTTGAAGGAGTAGCTCTTCGCGGGCAGCACGCGCGGGGCCGGCACGACCACGACGCGGACATAGTCGGTGTAGAGTGAAATGTTGAATGAGTATCCGCCCGACGCCGGAGCCCTCGACGCCGCGTAAGTACCATCTCCGCGGAACTCGGCCCAGAACTTCCATTGCCCGCCACCCATCGTGAACGAGGATGAATAAACCCCTGAACTGTTGGTGTAGTACGGTCCAGCGTATCCGTACGACTGCCACGCGTTGTTCACGTATTTTTCAACACCTATGTAAACCGGCTTGCCCGCGAGCGGCGCGCCTTCGCTTGTGAGGGTGCCGGTCATGTGTAAGTAGCCGTCGCCCAGCCTGGTCGGAGTAAATGTAAGCGAGGTGGGCTTGAGCGCCGGCGGTTGCCCGCCTCCTCCGTCACCGCCGCCTCCACCATCTCCACCGCCTCCTCCCCCAGGCGGCGGTGCTGGCCCCTCGTAGTGTCTTGCACGGGCCAGAATGTACAGGTACCCGTCGCTTGAGATGTACTTTCCAACATTGCTGAGGCCGACCACGCTCGCACTCAGTTGCCCGTCGGAGCCCATGTTCGTCTCCACGTCGAGCTGCTCCCAGCCGCTGCCGTTCCACACCATGAGGCCGGTGTCGGTGGGGTTGTCTGAATGAGACTCGCCGTGGCCTTCCCAAGTCAACTCTATTCTGCCAATTGTGCTCGCGGGCTCGTCTATCTTGAACTTGAACATCTGGGTGTCGTAGCTGCCGCTGGCGGCGCCTTCGGTCATCCAGCGCGAGTCGTCGGAACTGGAAATCTGGGAATAGTTCCCATCGCTCGTCAGGGTTCCTGGGCTGCCAGGGTTCTGGTCGCCGCCCTTCCCCCACGCCCAGACGCTTTGGTTCCATTTGGTGCTGTCGCTGAAGTCGTAGACGCGCTTCACGGAGACGGGGACGACGGGACTCTCGCTCGTTTCGTAGAGATCGTCCCTGTCAATTGCCGCGGCGAAGTAGTAGACTGCCGAGCTTACAGGCGCGGCCATCCCCACGGAGAAGCCGCCGTTGGGGTCCGTGGTCGTGGTGTAGAGGTAGGTGCCGTTGGCGCGGAGGGAGACCGCCTTGCCGGCGATCCCGGTTCCCTGGGCGTCCGTGAGAGTGCCCGTGAACTTTATCCTCTCCCCGGCGAACGGCTCGGGGTTGGAGACGGAGAGGCTGAGCTTCGTCGCCTTGTGACGGAGGACGAAGTTGCCGCCAGTTACCCATTCGGTGGTCCTTGACCATTCACTGCAGTTCCCGGAGCCGTCCTTTGCCCTGACGCTCCAGAGGTATTCTCCCCTGGGCAGTGTAACCGTCAGCTTGCTGTCAGTCGTCGTGAATGTGTAGTCGGGGGCGCGGCTGAAATAAGGCGGGCCGGCCGAGACGCGAGAATCCCATATCCCGACCTCGTACTCCACCCCCGACCAGTCCTGCACTCCCTGCCACTTCAGTTCAACGGTGCTCGTGTCGTAAAATCCGGGGATGGGGGAGAGAAGCTTCGGGGCGGGCGGCGGGGTGGTGTCCGGGGAGTAAATCTCGACCCGGTTGATCCAGCCGAATGTTAGGGCTTTTCCTGCGCCGAGGGTTGCCTTGGCTCTCGCGAACGCTCCGGCGATTGCTGTGGATTGCTCGCCTTTCGTGACGGGGATGTCGAACTCAAGTACTGTGTGCTGCAGCAAACCTTGGCTTTCGAAAATTTCTGCGATTTCTTCATATGCCATTCTGCCTGGGGAAACAACCAAAGAATAGAACTTGGACACGAAATCAGGTGCGGTCAGAAGGGTATTTGCGGTTTCTTCTGTAACACCAAGACTTGTCAAAATTTCCGTGAAAACCCCCAATCCTTTTAAAACAGTAAAAACGGAAGTTGTGATGTCAAGAACAGCGTCAAATCCGCCGTACCATTGACTGGCCGTAACGGTTTCTACCCAATCCCCTTGCGCTGGGTCTAGATAGCGGAGTCCGGTTTCGGCACCGGCTATCCACACTTTGTCCGCAAAGCTCACGTAATCCACGAAAAGCTTTACACGAGCAGTGCCAGTGCCGGCTGAGTAAAAGTTGGTAAATAACTCAATCCCTGTTTCATCACCTAAAGACAAGACCCCTTGATCAACAAAAACTGAGAAAAATCCATTTGCGCTATCATGGTTGGTGGTTAACACGTCATATCCCCAATTAAAAGTGGCATCCCAACCCGTGTTGTAATATGGCGGTTCAAATGCCCGGCCGTAACCATATCCATCCAGATTACCAATAGGGGTGCCGCGTGCAGGATAACTCGGATCAACTACCGGGTCGTCTAACACCCATGACTCTTGATTTGTCGTGGCAACCGCAGGTTCAACTGTGCTAAATAACATCAGAAAAACAAGCGCAGCTATTGCCGCCGAGGGTCCAACTTTTTTCTTGTTTGAATCATGTTTCGTGTAATTCACCGCACCTTGTGTTTCTTCCAGTAAAATGCGGGAAGCTTGTAAGCAACGGCTCCAATTAACACGCAGTAAAAAGGAAAGACAAAAATCCAACTGACTTGAGCACTATAACCAAAGGGGGGGACCGACGGTGGAGCAAGCCAATCCATTTTTCCAATAATTATTCCTACCACAACAATTATAATAAACAACCCAACCAGAAAACACTTGAAAGTTTCTGCCATAATTTTTTTATCATTTAATTTGATTTTTTCCACGCCCTCGCGTTCATATTGTTTTTCATATTTTCTCGCCATAAAAAGAAACACAAAAATCAAAATGAAAGCCCCCCCCAGCGTCCAAAGTGCCGTTTGGTTTCTCCAAATGATTAAGTTTGTAATCGCCGCTCCAAACCATAAGACGGCCATTATTTTAGAAAATCCCAGCAACATGGCCCTTTTTTCAACCATCTTTACTCACCGTCCACAGTCCATGTGACTACCAATCACTGCTACGACAACCATCTTATTCATCACACCATCTCCACTTACATTGCCACCTTGGCCCAATTAGCGTTTTCGGCAGGTGGGAAATTGATGTCATTGTAGACCTTCAGTTCGTATGTCATCACGTCCTCCACCGCATACCCGTGGACCTCCACCCGCCAGTTCCCGGGCTGCGGGCTCCTCACCTTCACCCACTCGGGCTTCCTGCTCCTGCCCGAATATTCCGCGTTAGGAATCTGGAGGTCGAGGCTGTCGGTGTCGTAGTTCCAGCCGACGTGCCTGCCCTGCGGGCCCCAGACGTGGAGGTCGAGGTCGCTGCCGGGCCAGTCGGTCCAAATTCTAACGTCGCCGCCTTCATTCACCGGAACCGTGAATTTTCTGATAGTGTCTTGTAGAATAATGTCCGAGACTCCCTCGCCTACGTTCAATGTCGGGGCCTCGTAGACGACGACTCGGACGTAGTCGGTGAGGAGGGAAGCCAGCGAAATCTCCCAACTTCCGTTGGACAGCACTTTTATTTTAACCTCCTCAGAGGGGTAGCCGCTCTTCTCCGCCCTGAACCTGTGCCAGCCCGAGAGTACCATGGGGATTTCCAACTTGCCGTACATGTCCGCGCTTGATGAGGTGGTCCCCCTGTAAACATCGTCAACATAAACGGACGCGCCCGGAAGTGGCGTCCTGTTGCCCCCCGTCACCAAGATGGTTGCGCTGTAATATGTTAGAGTGGGGTTCACGGTCAGCGCGAAAGTTGTCCCGCGGACCTTGCCGTCCGAGCCGGTGCCGGTGATTGTTATGTTGTATATTCCGCCGGATGCTGAGCTGGGCGTGGATATGGTCATTGTGGAGCTGAACGATGAGGAGCCGCTCGACGGGCTGAAACTGACGGAGGCCCCGGATGGCTGACCAGTTGCACTGAGAGTCACCGTTCCACTGTAGTTGTTTGACGTGACGGTGACAGTTGTAAATGTATACCACCCCTGGACGACTGTGTCGCTTGACGGGCTGACCGATACGTTGAAGTCCCCCTGCGCTGGCTGGCCCCCGTCTCCGGGCGGCGGCGGAGGTGGAGGCGGCTCAACCCCGATCCAGTTCTTCGCCCTCGCCATCAGGGTGAGGCGCCCATCGTTTGGGAGGATATAACTTCTGGCGTTGCTCAGCGTCTTCTCCAGCCAGCCGTCGGAGCCCATCGGGCTGCGCGTGGCGAGGTTCTCCCAGCCGCTGGCCGCGCCGTTCCAGGCCAACAGGGTGGTGTCATAGCCCTCCACGCTTTCCCCGTGGCCCTCCCACTGGGCGTCGATTTTTGAGATGGCGCCCGGGTCCTCCCAAATCCTGAACTGGTACTTCTGCGTGTCGTAATCGCCGGCCGTTGTCGCCCGGCTTGTCGCCCACCACTCGTCGTCGGAACTGGCCATGCTCGCGTAGTTTGCTGGCGTGGCGCCGTACCAGCTCGCCGGGTTCTCTCCGACCCCTTCCGACGCGTTGTGATCCCCCGCCATGGAGAAGTCGTAAATCCTCGCAGTGTGGGACGAGCTCTCCATGCCGTCGGTGACCGTTGCGCGGACGAAAGGCGGCATCGGTGTCGGCGGGGTCCAGACCACATCAAAATTCATTATGGAAGGGTTGGCGGGGTAGGGATATGTTGGGGTGGGGACGGTGCCTATCGTGACCCAGTCGACCTTGTTGTATGAGTACTGGAAAGTGACGTTGTCATACGGCCAGTCCTCGGCGTCTGGCTCGACGACGCGCGCATTCAGGCGGACGGGATTGGCACTGCTGACCTTTAGCTCGATGGAGGGGGTGCTGTTGTAGCTGGCCGCGGCGTAATCGATCGTGTTCTGGAAGAGCGCTTTGCTGGCACGGCGGACGCGCTCTGGATTTGCGGCGTTCGCGGTCCTGAATGCATCCCAGAAGTTCCTGAATGTGGTGGGCCGGCTGTTTTTGAAAACATCCCAGACCGGTTTGAAACCCAATGAAATGCGATCAAGGCCGTCATCGCTGACATCGAAGAGGTCCCAGAGGGCGGCAGTCTCTGAATAACGTCCGCCAACTTCATAGTCAAATACAACCCCTGTAAATCCAACTCCTTGCACCGCATCTGCAACATGCGAGTCATTACGAGCAGAAATAGAAAAAAAGTCCGCCCATCGTTCTGCCCATTGCATCAAGAGATTCCATTGTACTGGATTATTTGCTATTTGGTTATACGTTTCAGCACCATAAACGTCACCCATCACCAAATGACCATACTCGTGAAGTATTATGTCTGGATGGTTGGGGAGATTTTGCCAAATTGCTGTTTCTGGCAGATCAATTATTTTATTTGGGGGCAAAGTTGAATCAGGATTGGTACCACTTGGCCATTCAACTTTCACTTGTCGCATGTCGTAACCTACCTGGTCGTGGAGGAAACTCCACCCCTCCACAATCGCATCGTAGATGCGCCAAAAATCTCCCGTCAATGCCCATGTTCCAACATCGTAGCTCGCGTTGCTGAACGGTCCATCAATCCTGCGAACATCGGCGTAGAGATTGCCCACACTGTTTACAACATAAACTCCATGGTCATCTTGGGTTGTAGCAAGAACAAACTGGTTAACGTATGGACTGTCAGGAATCCAGCCCGAGTCATACCTTCCATCCGAGTCTGTGTAAACAACGCGGTTATACGGCCAATCTGGAAAATAAAATTCCACCCTTGCGCCCCTGAGCGGCCCGATGCTTCCATCCATACGTGGCGCGTTGATCTGCCCGGTAAAACGGGAAGAGTTGCCTGAGGAATGCGAGTTCTCATCTTCAAGAATGGTAAAGTTTTCTGGAACTGGGAACGACTTGTTTTCCAACTCCAACTTGTATGAATAGGTTTTTCTCATCCTTGCGAAGTTCTCATCAACGTAAAGGTAAACGGAATCTTTCGCGATTATTTGATTATTCAAATTTTTTGCTATTGCCGTTACAGTAAACTTTCCTGTGCTTACACTTTTCATTGTTGCGAGTAAATTGACTGGTTTGCTTGGTCCCAATACTCCTTCCCACTTGTTGTCGCCACTTACAAAAATAAAGCCGTCGGACAAAAAAATTTCAGCAACGATTGATGTATTTTCTAAAGCAGAAAGTGAAACCATGAGTTCCGCGGTTTGGTTCAAGTGCGGGGCGTTCAAGAGCGTCAACGTAACTGTTACTTTGGGCACGCATTGCTGGGCACTATTGGACAAAATCAATTTGGCAACATCCGATGCTTGTACGTTGTCAGAGTTCTCAATGTTTGAGTTTTCAATTGTGGATTCATACCCAGACGAAGAAGCGAGCGGAGTGGTCATGGCTAAAATAAGCGTACATGTAAGCATGGTCGTGGCTAGCTTTACAGTTCTCACCATACCAAAGACACCTTCAATTCTCAGTCTATTTAGGGTATCGTTGTCAGCGCAAAGATACAAACAAGAAGGTACCAAGGATAGTATGGGTCAGATTCAAGCAGGCATGTCTGAGCAACGGGCGCGGGGCCAGCATGAATTTAATGAAAATCAGATATTCCATCAAGTATGCGTTCATTGCAATCGACGCTCGACTGAACTGTAGAAAAATCGCCACTTCATTTATTTGCTGGAGTGTGGATTATAGATGTTTAATAGTATGAAGTATAATAAAAAATGGTAGACTATGAGATCAATTGTTAAAATTACAATCTTTGTGATGGTATTGATAGTAGTTGTTGCCATTAGTGTAATCTTTTTAGCTAGTCAAAAGACGTTACGCCCTGCACCAAGTTCATACTCTGTAACAATTTATGATACAGATTTAACTAGCACTGAAAATTATATTAACGGCGTGGTAAGGATGAATTTTTGGTTAACAGACAACGAAAGTTATTCATTTGACAATGAAATGTTTAATATCGACGACAAGAACAATGGACTGAGAATAAGTATTTTCACCATTTCTCCACAAAACACGTTTGGTACTTATTTTGGACCGGGAGTTTATAACCCAAATACGGAGAATGTCGAGGCAAATGGCTTGTTTGAAAATATTTCAGGTTTCCATATTACTTGGTCACTAAAAATTCCGTCAACGCAGGACAAACGATTTGTAAAAGACGCTATCGGGGAGTTATTGTTACAAGTTTCAAAAGTTGAAGATAATTCAAAATTATGGGACGAAAACACACGTTTTTATCTCTATTTGGTTCATCCTCAGGCTACTGCTGAATCTTTGGGTGCCTATCCACAAAAAGTTCCGCAAGGTTGAACTAGGCGTTTATATCTAAACCAAATTCACGCAGTTTTAGACAACACGATTATACGGCCAATCCGGAAAATAAAATTCCACCTTCGCCCCTCTGAGGGGCCCGATGCTCCCATCCATACGTGGCGCATTGATCTGGCCGGTCAAACGGGAAGAGTTGCCTGAGGAATGCGAGTTCTCCTCTTCAAGAATGGCAAAATTTTCTGGAACTGGGAATGACTTGTTTTCCAGCTCCAGCGTGTATGAATAGTTTTTCCTCATCTTGGCAAAGTTCTCGGCCACGTAAAGATAGACTGAATCCTTGGCGACTATCTGATCGTCCAGATTTTTTACAAGCGCAGTTATTGCAAACTTTCCTGTACTGACACTTTTCACGACCGCACGTAAATTTATTGGATTGCCAGACTCCAATACTCCTTTCCACCTATTCTCGCCGCTCGCAAAAACAAAACCGTCAGACGGAAAAATTTCAGCAACGATTGGTATGTTTTCTAAAGCGGAAAGTGAAACCGCGAGTTCCGCTGTTTGGTTTAAGTGCGGAGCGTTTGAGAGCTCTAATGTAACTGTTGTTTTAGGCACACATTGCTGGGCACTATTTGACAAAAGTAATATGGTAGCATCTGATGTTTGCACATTGTCAGAGTTATCTGTAATCGAGTTTTCAATCGTGTTTTTATACTCTGATGAAGAGGCGAGCGGAGTGGCCATGGCTAAAATAAGCGTGCACGTAAGCATGGTCGTGGCCAACTTTACCATTCTCACCATACCACAGCTATCTTCAATGCTTCACTTATTTAGGTTATTGTTATCGCTGTGAGCTATGTTGACATCATGTCTGAATAATACAAAACGTGAGAATTTTGGAGTTTGAACTTACAAGCCAAATTATAGACACGTTCCCCCACGTCAATGTTTATTAGATTGTAAACAATTTATAATTGATGAAACACGTAAGGATTCTCACGAGTGTGGTGCTAATCGCAGTGGCCGTGGCGTTTGCAATTTACATATTGTGGATTAAACCAAAAGGTGAATATTCAACAGGCATAGTAGTGTATGCAATTCAGCCGACTCCAGACAACGACTACATAAACGAAAATGTGACAATTAGTTTCTGGTTAACGGCGGGTAAGTTTACGACCATCGGAGATATACAGAGGGGGATAATTGTAAATGTATCAAATAGACAGAAATGGATGTATCTTTCCAATATCAACACGCGGGGGCAAACCAATTATTCTTTAGGCCAAATATCAAGTTCAGATATTGTAAGTATGGAAAATGCAATAGGACTAGGAAAAAATTACGGCGTTAAGTGGGAGTTGACAGTACCATGCACTTCTGGGGGCGAACTTTTGCCAGGCATGGTTGGAGTGCTCAAATTGTGGGCGTACGATTTAGAAAACAACCGTTATTTATCCGGCTGGCTAAACACGCCAATATTTTGGGACAATAGTTATTTCTTTGATGTTAGCGTTTCAGGCACGTATGGATGGATTGCCAACACTTATTAAACGGCGGAGTAGCCAGCCAATCCTTGCCCGAAGCCCTCCCACTGGGCGTCCATCTTCGAGATGGAGCCCGGGTCCTCCCAAATCCTGAACTGGTACTTCTGCATGTCGTACTGGCCCTCGAGCCAGCTCTCCGGGAAGTTATCGCTGTTTGAATATTGAAGGTCGTAGGCGACGCCCGAAGGATCATCCACGGAGGACCACTCGAACTCGGGCGTGTTGTCGGTCGCGGAGCCGCTCTTTGGGGAAATCAAAGCCGGGGCCGGCGGCGCCATGTTGAACACAATCTTAAATTGCCTTCCCTATTTTCAGGCGGCTCTCTCCCCGCCCCGGAGCTTGAAGATGTCCGCCCTCGTCACTATTCCGACAGCGCTGCCGCGGTCCACGACAAGCACCGCCGGCTCCTGCTCCAGAAGCCTGTAGATGACGTCAACGTTTTCCTCAGGCCCGACCGATGGGAAGGGCCTGCCGAGCAGCTTCTCCACGCTCATCTTGAAAAGGACCCTCATGTCCTCGCCTGTGGCAACCCTCTGGACTATCGTGGACTCGGAGATTGTGCCGACCTGGACGCCGCCGTTCAGCACCGGGAGCTGGGAGATCTTGTGGCTCTCCATCAGCCTGACCGCCCGCGCCACCTTGTCAGACGGCCTTACTGAGATTACCGGGGATGACATTATCCTGCTGACGGGCGCCGCCTCTTTTGAGGATATTTTGTCTATAGCATCAGAAATCCTCACCAAGGTGGAGACCCTTGGGTCGGCCCCGCCGGATTCTATCTTCGCGATGTACGCCTGGGTCACGCCCGCCATCTCGGCGAGCCTTGACTGGGTCAGGCCGGCCCTGAGCCTCGCAGGCTTGACTTCCGAAGGTCTGAGCACTCCCATCAGAGCACCTATTCCTATGAGTTATACCTCCGGCAAACTTTAAATACTTCGGCCCCAAATTCCGCCGGACGGTGGCACGCTTGCAAAGAAACATCGTGGTTGAAGAGTTCAGGCAGACGCCGCTCGAGGACCAGGCTTTCGAGGTGGTGGAGAGGAAGGGGCTCGGCCACCCGGACACCATCTGCGACTCGATACTTGACAGGGTCTCCGTGGAGCTTAGCGTCGAGTATCTGAAAAAGTTCGGGAACATCCTGCACCACAACGCCGACAAGTCCCTGCTCGTGGCGGGGGAGGTGGAGACGAGGTTCGGCGGCGGGGTTGTGAAGCAGCCCATGCTCATGATTTTCGGCGACAGGGCCACAGACAGGGTGGGCGACAAGAAGATCGACGTTAACAAGATCGCGATCGGCGCCGCCAAGAAATGGATAAAGGAGAACCTCAGGTTCGTGGACCCGACCAAGCACATGAAGTACCAGGTGGAGTTGAAGCCGGGGTCGGCGGCGCTCACAGACATCTTCAGGCGCGGGGGGAAGCTCCTGAGCGCGAACGACACATCGGCGGCCGTCGGCTACGCCCCGATGAGCCCGACCGAGCAGATAGTCCTGAAGATAGAGCAGTACCTCAACTCGAAGAAGTTCAAGAAGGAGTTCCCAGCGGTCGGCGAGGACATAAAGGTGATGGGTTTCAGGACCCACGGCAACCTCTCTCTGACGGTCGGGGCGGCTTTCGTGGACAGGTTCGTCGACGGGGAGGACGATTACTTCAGGATCAAGGACGATGTTTTCGAGAGCCTGAGAAAGTTCCTAGACGAGAACACCAAGTTCAAAGTTGATTTGAAATTGAACACGCTTGATGTGAGGGGCCGCGGGGTGGACGGCGTCTACCTGACTGTTTTGGGGACGAGCGCGGACGGTGCTGACTCCGGCCAGGTCGGCAGGGGCAACAGGGCGAACGGAGTAATCCCCTTGAACAGGCACACAGGCTCCGAGGCCGCCGCGGGTAAGAATCCCGTGAGCCACGTCGGGAAGATATACAACCTTTTGACCCACAAGATCGCGAACGAGATCCACACGAATGTCCAGGGGCTCAGGGAGGTCTACGTCTGGCTTGTGAGCCAGATAGGGCAGTCCATTGACCAGCCGGCTGTCGCAACCGCGCAGGTCATCCCGGCAAAGGGCACTTCCATGGCAGAGGTCAAGAGGAAGGTGTCGGACGTCGTGGACTCTGAGCTCGAGAACATAGGAAAGTTCTGCAGGTGTCTGGCCGAGGGCAAGTACTCCGTCTGCTGAGGCGGGGGCCGCATAAATTTTTATCCGGCCAGAGCCGTTGTTTTTTGATTGCATGTCAGTGAGGATGCACGGGTTTGAAAAATACACGCCGCTGAGCAAAGCCAGGAAGTTGATAATTTCCAGCATCAAAACACTCCCTCCAGAGTCTGTCTCATTCCAAGGCACCGTGGGCAGGGTCCTCGCTGAGGATGTCGTGGCGAAGAGCGACTCGCCGCCTTTCAGGAGGTCGACCATGGACGGCTTCGCAGTGAGGGCGGCTGACACTTTCGGGGCCGCGCCATCGACACCAGCGGCGCTGAATGTTGTCGGCTCGGTCCGCAGCGGGTTCATGCCGAAGGCCAGCGTCGGCCGAAAGGAAGCCCTGAAGATAATGACAGGGGCGCCTGTGCCGAAGGGGGCGGATGCAGTTGTGATGGTCGAGCACACGAAGCTTCAGGGGAGGAGGCTGGAGGTGCTTTTGCCCGTGACGCCGGGAAAAAACACATCCGAGAGGGGAGAGGACATAAAGGCCGGCGAAATAGTTTTGAAAAAAGGTCATGTGATTCACCCGCAGGATGTCGGGATGTTCGCCCAGATGCAGAACCTCCGCGTCAGGGTTTTCAGGAGGCCAAGTGTCGCGGTCGCCACCACAGGGGAGGAGCTTGTATCGCCGGGGAAGAAGCTGCCCCCGGCGAAAATTGTCGACTCCAACTCATACTCACTGGCCGCCGCAGTCACAGCTGCCGGAGGGGTCCCGCATGTCCTCGGCATAGCCCCCGACGACAGGCAGTCAATAAAAAAATTGATCAACCGCTCCCTGAGCCACGACATGGTCCTGCTTTCCGGAGGCAGCTCCGTGGGAGAGTTCGACCTCGTGCCAGAAATCATTTCAGAGATGGGCAAAATGGTTTTCCACGGCGTCTCGATCAGGCCCGGGGGGCCGACGGCTTTTGGAATCATCAAGAAAAAGCCGGTATTCTGCCTGGCCGGGTTCCCTGTCTCCACCTTGGTCGCCTTCCATTTCCTGGCCCGCCCCGCACTCCTAGAAATGCAGGGGCTCCCGCAGGACCACGGCTGCAGGGTGGTGACGGCGAGGCTGACGAGGGACGTGAGCGGGACCCTCGGGCGAATGGATATCGTGAGGGTGAAGGTGAGGAAGGGGCGCGAGTGGCTTGTGGAGCCATTGATGGCCGGCGGCTCAAGCCTGTTGAGCTCCTTGACGGGCGCGGACGGATTCATCACGGTGTCAGAAGATGTCGAGGGGTTGAACAAGGGGCAGAAGGTCGAAGTCGAGCTTTATTGATTAAGAAAATCCGAAAACTTTCAGAATAATTTTAAATCCAATTTCTGAGGCAAGGTCACACCAACGGAGCGTGGCGCGGGCCCGCCGGGATTTGAACCTGGGTTTTCTCCTCAACCACCAGTCGGAGGTTAGCGGGGAGGTAGTCTATCCTGGCTAGCTTACGGGCCCACCTCGCCGAAACTTTTTTAGGCGAGCATGAGAAAAGTTAATCCAGCGGGGAGGTAGTCTATCCAGTTGCCCTACGGGGCATTCTTTTTTACTTGGTTCAGTGTGCACTATTTTTCCCGCCGAGCATTTGGGTGGGCGGAGTATTTAAACAAGAAAAATGGCCGCGCCGAAACAAACGCCTCCCGCAACCCTCATAACCCCACTTTACATCATTTTTTCGGGGTTGAAACATTGGACGTCCGCACAATCGCCGAGGGTCTCAACATAAACGACAAGAAGGTGCTGGTGGCGCTCCAGCAGCTGGAAGGCAAGGCAGATGTGGAAAAAATAGCCAAGCGGGCAGACATGGACCAAGCCGCCGTCATGCGCGGCGCCCTTTACCTGAGCGAGCGCGGGATGGTGAAAATAATCGAGGAAAGATCGTTCACAGCCTGCCTGACTCCCGAGGGGTGGGAATACGCGGAGGAAGGGCTGCCGGAGCGCAGGATGCTTATGGCCCTGGCCAGCTGCGGGTCAGAGGTGATTGATGAGGTCGCCGCCCGGGCCGGCCTGAGCGAGCAGCAGAAGCAGATAGCTCTGGCGTGGCTCAAGCGCAGGGGCTGGGTAGATTTCGTGAAGAGGGACGAGAGGACAGCGCTCCAGATGACGGAGGGGGGCGCCGCCGCGCTTTCGAAGGATGAAGCCGACGAGGATCTCCTCGATGCGCTGGCCTCGGGAGGGATTGACTTGGGCAGATTCGATGTCGAGACAAGGGACCTGCTAGATGTTCTTGTGGACAGGAAGCTGGCGAAAGTCGACGAGAGGACCCGCCGCGAGCTTGAGATTACAGAGCTGGGCCGGCAAGCCGTGGAGTTGGGGTTTGAAATCGTGGAGGAGGTGAGCGGGCTGACCCACGAGCTCATCCAGAGCGGGAAGTGGAGGGAGGCGAAGCTGAAGCGCTACGATGTGCTCGCGCCTGTCGCGCCTGTATACCCGGGCAAGGTTCACCCACTTCAGCAGGTAATCGACGAGCTGCGAGAAATTTTGCTTGAGATGGGTTTCATGGAGATAAAGAGCAGGATAGTCGACTCGGAGTTCTGGAACTTCGACGCCCTCTTCCAGGCGCAGGACCACCCGGCCAGAGAAATACATGACAGCCTTTCTCTCTCGAGGCCTGAAAAGGCGAAGCTTCCTCCGGCGGGGCTGCTCAAGAAGGTGGCGGCCGCGCACGAGCGCGGAACTGCCGGCTCGATAGGCTGGGGCTACAGGTTCAACCCCGAGATCAGCCAGAGGCCGGTCCTTTGCTCGCAGACGACGGCCGCAACGGTAAGATATCTCGCCTCGAAGCCCGAGCCGCCCGTGAAGGTCTTTTGCATCGACCGCGTCTACCGCCACGAGAAGATAGACTACAAGCACTTGGCAGAGTTCTACCAGTGCGAGGGGATAGTCATGGACGAGGGGCTGACGCTCCGCGACATGATGGGCTACCTCAAGCAGGTCGTCACAAAGCTGGGGCTGCCGAAGATAAGGTTCAGGCCAGGATTTTTCCCTTACACCGAGCCCTCAGTGGAGGCGGACGTCTACTTCCCGGAGAAGGGGGAGTGGCTCGAGGTTCTCGGCGCAGGCATGTTCAGGCCGGAGCTGCTGGCGCCGCTGGGCATCCGCCACCCGGTGCTGGCGTGGGGGATCGGGTTCTCCAGGCTCGCGATGATCAAGCTCGGGGTCGACGACATCCGCGACCTCTACTGCAACGACCTGGAGTGGATCAGGGGAAGGAGGGTTTGAAATGCCGACGATAACTGCAAGCTACCAGGACATCTGCAAGCTGCTCGGAAGGAAGATCGAGGTCGAAAAACTTTGCGAGAGGCTTGCCATGGTGGGGATGGAGACGGAGGCTGAGGGGGATTCACTAAAAATCGAGGTGTTCCACAACAGGCCCGACCTGCTCAGCCCCGAAGGGGTTGCGCGAGCCCTGAAGGGATTTCTTGAGATTGAGACGGGCCCGCCTCGTTACAGGATTGCCGCGCCGCGAGTGGTTGTGGACGTGGAAGCAAGCGTAAACCAAGTAAGGCCTTTCATAGCGGCAGGAGTGGTCAGGGATGTCCAGCTGACGGACGACATCGTGGCGTCGCTGATGCAGATCCAAGAGAAGCTTCACGCCTCGCTCTGCAGAAACAGGAGGAGGGCTTCCATCGGTGTCTACGACTTGGACAAGGTCGCGCCGCCGATAAGTTACACGACGGTCGCCCCCGACGGGATAAAGTTCACGCCGCTTGACTTCGGCCACGAGTGCACGCCGGCGCAGGTCCTGATCGAGCACCCGAAGGGGCTGGAGTACTCCTGGCTGCTGAAAGACATTCCGCGCTACCCGCTGCTGGTGGATTCAAAGGGAGTGGTCCTCTCGATGCCGCCGATAATCAACAGCGAGGACACCAGAGTCACAAGCGGGACTAAAAACCTTTTCATCGACGTCACGGGGCTGGACGAGAGGGCGGTGGAGCAACCGCTGGCGATAATGATGACGGCTTTGGCGGAGAGGGGGTTCAAGATCGAGCAGGTGGCCGTGAGGCGCAGGAAGAACATCACAAAAACTCCCGACTTGAATCCCAGAAAGCACAGGCTCAGTATAAGGCAGGCGAACCGGACGATAGGGCTCGGCCTCGCGTCGAAGGAGATTGCGAGGGTGGCCAAGCGCATGCGTTATGGAGTTGGAGGAGCCAAGGGCGATTCCGTCACTCTACTTGCACCACCTTACAGGACTGACATCATGCACGAGATTGACTTGATCGAGGACATCGCGGTGGGCTACGGCTACGACCGCCTTGAGCCGACCTACCCAAAGGTTCTGACGATAGGGGAGAAGGCGGAGGTTGAGAAGACAAGCAGCGAGGCGAGGCAGGTTCTCACGGGCCTCGGGTTCACTGAGGTCATGAACTACATACTGACCAACCCCAGCAACGAGATGGAACTCATGAAGGTCAGGGACGAGGTCGCGGAGATAGCAAACCCCGTCTCGGAGGAGTACACGATTTTGCGCGCCTCGCTGATTCCTTCCTTGCTTGGCAGCCTGCACCAGAACAGGCGCAACCCTCTCCCGCAGAGGATTTTTGAAGTGGGGGATGTTGTCGTCCTTAACCCAACAGCGGAAACGGGTGCCGTGAACGTAAGGCGTGCGGCAGGTGCAATCATAGGCGAGGGCGCTGGCTTCACGGAAATCAAGGGGATTGCAGAGGCACTTCTCAGGGAGCTCGGGTTGAAGTGTGATGTCAAGGCGGCGTGGAGCGCGAGCTTCCTAGACGGGCGGGCGGTTGAGTTTTATTCTGGAGGCAAAAAAGTTGGCATTGCTGGAGAGATTCACCCGGAGGTTCTTGTCGGGTTCGAGCTGGAGCACCCGGTCGCGGTTTTTGAGGTCGACGTGGGATAAAAAATGGCTGAACCATCTTTTAACGCATGTCGGGTTCAAGCTTGAGCACTTGGCCGCTGTTTTCGAGCTACCTTGAGGGGGGGAAGCGGGAGCTGCTGCAGTTCTGGCGGGACGCAGGTTCGGGGAGTGGAACTCGCGGGGGTTCGGGTTTATGAACATGGTCGGGAGGGCCTAGGCAGAGCATGTTCCGAAAGTTTATTTTAGTTCATGCCGAATATAGGTTGTGGAAAGATGGCAGCACGAAATTCTAATGTCGGGCGAAAGGCGCTCGAGGAGTTCAGGAGGAAGGTGCGGGAGACTAGGGCTAAGGAGTGGAGAAGGGATGCCATCCGCGCAAGGCGCTGCACTGGCGAAGAAACATTCGAGCAGGGACTGGACCTGATCAAGTTCGCGGTACGAATGCATGAGGCGAGCAAAAGTGCGGGAAATTGATGAGGTATTGCGACTGGTGTGCGGGTTCCTCGACAAGGAGAAAATCGATTACGTGATGGTGGGCGGCATGGTGGTGAACTTCCACGGCCTCCCGAGGACGACCATGGACGTGGACCTGATTTTGCAAATTGAGGAGAAAAACATTTTGAAACTGGTCGAGTTCCTGAAACGAAACGATTTTTTTGCGAGCACCGGCGACCTGAATGCAGCACTGAGGGAAAAATCACACTGCACAGTCCAGGACAAGAAATCGATGTTCCGGCTGGACATCAAGGGGGTTTACAACGAGATGGATAAGCGGACTTTCAAAAATAGGAAGTCATTCAGATACAAGGGGACCAAGATTTACATCGCGTCCGCCGAGGACACCATCGCCAACAAGCTGGTGTTCGGGAGCGAGCAGGACCTGAAGGACGCGGAGGGGATTTTCATAAGGCAGCTAGGGAAGCTTGACATGAAGTACCTGGAGAGAATCTGCGTGGAGATGGGCGTGGGGAAGGAACTTGCGGGGCTGAAAAGGGCGGCCAGGGAGGCATCAGGAAGCCGGGGTCGTCGGCGCTTCTGAGGTTCTGGTTCGAGCTTGAGCACCCGGTCGCGGTTTTCGAGGTTGACCTAGGGTAAAGAATTAAAGCGCGCCGCCGTCAATGTTGTCTGATGCGGCTTTTGCTCAGACTGCGGGCGGCCAAGGATCAGGCCTACGACATGAAATACCACCACAAGCTGCAGGGGTTCATTTATGGCCTGCTTGAGGGGACACCCTATGTGAAGTTACACGACAGGCGCGGGTACAAGTTCTTCTGCTTCTCGAACATCTTCCCGTCCAGGGGGGAGAAGAGGGACCCGTCGGAGGACATGAAGAAGGGCGAAACGAGGAATCTCCTGATATCTTCGCCGGAGGTGGGGCTGATCGCGGCCATGAATGATAGGCTAAACCAGATTGGGGAAGAGGGAGCGTTGGTGAACGTCGGGGAGATGTCGTTCGTGCTGGAGTCGGTGCAAGTGGTGGAGCCGATGATCGGGCAGTCGTGCAGGCTGATAACGGGGACGCCGATAGTGCTGCGAATTCCCCGAAAGAGGTATGAGGAGTACGGGATCGAGCCGCCGAAGGATTACGAATATGTTTACTGGAGGCCGGGGCATCCGTTTGAGCCCTTCGTGAAGCAGCTGGAGGATAACCTTTTCAAGAAGTACAGGGAGTTCTACGGGAAAGGGATGGAGGAGTCCTCGGTGTTCGAGCAGTTCGAGTTCAGGAGGGAGGTGCCCGCCCGCGTCGTGCTGAAGGAGGGGGAGGTGACGTACATCGGCTCTCTCTGGGAGTTTTCGTTCGGGTACCTAGAGGGGAAGTTGCAGGAGCTGGTGGGGTTCGGGCTGGACGCGGGGTTCGGGGAGCTGAACTCGCTGGGGTTCGGGTTTATGAACGCGACAAGGCAAACAGACGGGGGCAGAGAACTTGGAAAACTTGGTTAAAGAGAGGGTATCTGTCGAACTAATTAGAACGGGCGACCCGTGGATAGATTGTGGGATAATTGCTTTGTCTCAAGCCCCAAGTTCTAATAGAATAAAGACCAATAAAATAAAAGTAACATTGGCTGGTCCGGATAAACTGGTGATATCTGGAGAGAGTTATAAAGAAATTGAGGATTTTTTCAAAGGAATATTTGACCAAATCAAGTCAAATCAATATGTGGAACGAACACGCAATAAAGTATGTATTTATGATGAGAAAAAAGATAAATTCAAAGTAGTCCCTAAGATTAACCTGGTTGGTGTGGTCGGGTTTCTTTTCAGTGGTGGTGATCTTAAACCAAAATATGAGAAGAAATCTCTGACAAATAAATT
>JBFLWG010000018.1:0-17574 GCA_040757795.1 Hadarchaeota archaeon (SeqCode)
TTGCCGCAGGATTATGGCGTCCAGTTGAAAGAGATAATACTCGAGAATTTCATGAGTCACACTTATAGCCGGATCCCTCTGAAGCCCGGCCTAAATGTGATATGCGGTCCGAACGGCGCGGGAAAGTCCTCCATCCTGCTGGCCCTAGCGGTGGCCCTAGGCCAGACATACACCGAGCGCTCCAGGAGGCTCGGCGACCTCATAAGGCGGGGGAAGGACCTCGGGAGGGTTAGCGTTGTTTTCGATAACTCCCCTAAAGCGGGCAGGCGGCCAGTACCGAGCGTGGACTCTGACACCCTGGTGGTCTCCCGCTACCTGAGTCAGGACGGAACATACTGGCACGAGGTCAACAACCGGCGGGCCATGAGGGAGGAGGTCCTCCGCCTCTTCGGGAGGCTCTCGATAAACCCCGACAACATGCTGATAATAATGCACCAGAACATGATAGACATCTTCGGCGCCGTCGACCCAAAGGAGAAGCTGAAGCTCGTGGAGGAGGCCGTTGGGTTCAAGGAGTATAGGGAGAGGATCGTCGAGGCGAAGGAGAGGCTCACCCACGCCCTGAGCGAGGCAGAGTCCACAAAAAGCCTCTTTGAGAAGGCCCAGGAGACGCTACGCTATTGGGAGGGGGAGTACCAGAGGTTCAAGCGAAAGCTGGAGCTGGGGGAGAGAAAGAAGGTGCTTGAGCTGGAGTACGCGTGGGCCAAGTATTCCAGGCAGAAGGACTCGGCCGACGCCTTGAAGTCGAGGCTGGACTCCCTGAACTCCGACCTCTCAGATGTCGCCAGGGATATGGACCAGGCCTTGTCGAGGGAGAAAGAGTCCGGGAAAAAGCTGAAGGAGATGGAATTTGACTTGGACGCGTCATACCAGCGCCTGATAGAGCAGGAGAGGACTCAGGCAGAGCTCGGGGCCAGCGCCAAAATTTTGGAGGCTCTCGACAAGTCTCTCCGCACCTCCTCGGAGGCCGCGGGGCAGCTGAAGGCGGAGGCTGCCCGCGGAAGGAAGCTTTTCGGGGAGGTCGAGGGAAAGATAAAGTCGACGAGGTCAGCCATAGTTGAAACCAAGGGCAAGATCGAGAAGGCGAGGGAGGACTACATCACCTCCAGGGTGAGGGCAGCTGTGCTGGGGGTCCGCCGCGAGATTCTGGAGAAGGAGATCTCATCAGTCCAGTCGGATCTCAGGCAGGCGAGGAGGGAGCTGGAGAAGCTTGAGGAAGAAGCGAAGGGGGTCGGCGCTCGGGTCGCGACGGAACGGAAGCCGCAGGATGTCCTCGACGAGCTGAAGGTGATAAACGTCCAGCTCGCCACTCTGACGGATGTTTCTCCCGAGGTCGAGAAGATGTACCTTAGCTACAAAAGCACCATGAAAGAGCTCAAGGCGAAGGCGGAGATTGCGGAGGCCAACAGGAAGAGGGCGATGGAGGAGCTGGACCTGAGGAGGCGCAGGTGGACCGCCGAGATCACGAAGCTCCTCAATGATGTCAAGGAGACTTACGCCAAAATACTGGAAAGTGTGGACGCCGTAGGCGACATAAACATGAAGAACCCCCAGGACATCGACGAGGCCGGGCTTGAGCTCATGGTGGGGTTCAGGGGCGCCGAGCCCAGAGTACTTGACGCCTACACACAGAGCGGCGGTGAGAGGACCACGGCCCTCATGTGCTTCCTGCTCGCCCTGCAGCACCGCATCAAGTCCCCCTTAAGGGCAATCGACGAGTTCGAGGCCCATCTCGACCCCCGCAACCGGGAAGCCGTCTTCCGCGGGATAATAGAGTTCATGAAGGGGAGCGAAACGCAATACATAGTGATAACTCCCGGCCAGCTCGTCACTGTGGAAGGGGTGCCGAACGTCGTGACTGTGCAGAACATCGCCGGGTCTTCAAAGGTGAAGGTGGCCGCAAAATGACAAAGGAGAGCCAGGAGCTTCTGCTAAGGGTGATTGACCTCTGCGAGGCCGTTAGGAGCAGGGGATTGGACCCATTTGACGTCCAGGTGAAAGAGTTCTTCGATAGGCTTAGGGCGCTTCTTCCAAAACTCAAGAGCCATGAGGACATGTATCTCGACATCCAGGCGCTGCTAGGCCTGGCTGACGTTGTCTTCCAGCAGGGGGAGTGGATCAAGCACAAGTCCTCAGTCCTCTACCTTGACCCGCTCCTGATAATGCTGAAGTTGCACGCCCTGTCACCGCAGGACCTCGCCGATGTCTTCTCCAGTTCCTGGCACTCGATAGTAGAGATGGAGGCGATGTCTCCGCCGGGGATTCTTGAGGCAAGGGAGTACTGGACGGCCCTGCCCCCGATGGGGGAGAGGTGGCGCGGGCTCGATGTGACCGAAGTGATGACTGGGGAGTTCGCGAGGAAGGAGCTTGCAAAAATGGGGATAATATCCGAGGAGGACTTTGTCGCCGTCTTGGACAAGTCCTGGAGGGAGTTGAAGGAGGCGTCGCGCGGGGGCGAGGTGAAGTACTGGGACTTCATAATGGAGAAAAGCTTCGAGGGGACTGCCTTCAGGGCCTGGCTTGTCAGCTTTCTGGTGAGCTACGGCTACGCCACCCTCGAGCTCAAGCCTCTGGATGAGGAGCCGTCCATCAAGCCGCTCCCGAAGCCCCAGAGACCCGAGAATGCCCAGACCTTTTCCGTCCCCATCTCGATATCCAGGGATGAATGGATGAGGAGGCGGAAGGGTGGCTGAAGAGGACGTCGCTGAAGTAAGGCAGAAGCTCGAGCGGGCGGCCCAGCTGCTGTTCTACCGCCACCACATGGAGCCCGGGGCAAAGAGGTGGGAGCTCAGGAGGGCGCTCGGCAGGAGCTACGAGCAGGTTCTGAAGATGTTCGACGACGAGATCTCCAAGCTGGGGCTGAAGCTCAAGGTCATTTCGGAGGGAGAGGCTGAATCGGACTCTGACAAGTTTTATATAACTCTGAAGGGGCACCCGGCGTTGACGGAGGGCAGGACATTCGGGTGGAGGATAGACGACATGGCCATGCTTACGGTTGCTCTTGCGCATGTTCTCGCGAAGGGAGGGAAGGCGCCGCTGAAGGAGATAGAGCGGGTGCTGGAGGAGAAGTTCCCCAAGTGGAGGGTTGAGCAGACGCTGGACAGGTTCATCAGGCGCGGCTATCTCTCGGAGGATGAGGTGGGGCTGGTTTACATAGGTTGGCGGGCGAGGGCCGAGGTCGACCAGAAGACTCTGCTGGGGCTGCTGCTCGGGAAGGAGGAGAAGCCCAAATCAGAGAAGGATGAAACTCCCAAGGCCGAGAAGAAGCCGTCGGAGTGAGCACCTTTAAGTTATTGCCGTGATTTTCTATTGTGGGCCGGTAGTTCAGCCTGGCAGAATACCCGCTTGGCATCTGGGAACCAGCCAAATTGCGGGAGGCCGCGGGTTCAAATCCCGCCCGGTCCACCACAATTTCACCCGGGCCGAGAAACACGCTTCCAGCTTTCCCGCAGCATCGGGACTGTGTCGTAAAGCTTGAGTTCTTCAGGCAATATCCACTTGCTTTCAACATTCTCCCAGTCCAGGCTCACCTTGTTGGACTCCACAGCGAACCTGTAGGGGTGTACAAACCAAACAACGCCCAGGTCGAGGTCGTAGAACTCGTAGGGCGCCCCTCTCGCGATGAGCTTCGCGTTCCCCACCCCGACTTCTTCCGAGATCTCCTTGCGCGCGGTGTCGTCAGGTCTTTCGCCTTCTTCTATGTACCCCGCTACTGCGCTCCACTTCCCCTTGTATGTCTTGACCTTCTCGCCTCTCTTGAGAATCAGAATCCTCCCGCCGTACTCCAGGAAACACGTCACAACTTTTTTCAGATCCACGTCAGCCATGAGACGCACCTTCAGAGCGACGGGGCGCGAGGCAAAAGTGCCAGGAATATCATAATTATTACGAGCCCAATGATGAATGAAGCCCAATAACTTTTCTTGCGATTGTTGGGAAAGAGGTAGATGTCCATGAGGCCCCACAGCCCACGCCATAGCATCACAACTGCAATGACACCTCCCAGATAGACCAAGAGCTGGCCGAGCGCCATCAAGATCATCTCCAGATTGTCGTGGCCGCTAAAAAGTTATTCATAGGGGCTTGAAGAGCGGCCCCCTCTTTTTTGGCCCTTCACCGCAAAACAAAATAGGCACGACATCTCATGTAAGTTGTGGGCCCGTGGTCTAGCGGTTATGAGGGAAAAAGACCGCTTTTTCCCTAACAAACACCACCTTGACATGGTGGGGATCGAGGGTTCGAATCCCTCCGGGCCCACCATTTACTCAGAAACCGACCCCCATAGGCAGAGGATGAATCTGGCGGCGGAAGCGCGGCCAAAGTGAAGCTCGGCGACGGCGAGAAGTCGCACAGCATCGCCTGGTCTCTGCGACGGGCGGTGGCGCAGGCGGGGGCGAACGTGGTTGTGAAGACGGTGAACGGCAGCATCTACCTGAAGCGGGCTTAGCAGTGCCTGCTGGAGTTTAAGGGGCGGTGCGGTTCAGGGAAGGGCTGCGCTGCCCCAACTTTTTTTGGAGATAAAATAAACTAGTTTGAACGTTGAAAAACTCCAAATTTATTCATGTAAATATTCGCTGGCCACATAAATTCACAAAGATTTTCAAAAAAGGGTTGCTAGTAAATCTGCAAATCATCCTTTCCAACAGCATAGGGCCAACATCCGAAAAGTTTATTACAATACACTTCCATAAACGTTTGGATTGGGGAGGGCGAAGATTTGAGTTGTCATAGAGATGACCGTGCGCTAAAATGTGCGGCATTGGGCACTAGTGTGTTAGTGTTAACTAGCCTCGCAGCTGTTTTGACTGTTTTAATACGTACTTCTCCTTTAGTGTCGCCTATTGTAGAGTTCTCATCTTCTGCTAATTCAATCTCTATTGCAATTGGAGAATCCAAGTGGATAATAAACCCTGGAGGAACTTTCACAGTTTATGTCGCGGTGGTAAACAACGAAAATACTGCAATGGAAAACGTGCAAGTTTACGCATATGTTTTTGATGGCTCAAATGTCCTAAATGTTGGTGGATGGCAATCTAATAAGGTTACAATAAACTTGGCCCCCAACGAGAATAGAGGACTTGAACTTCAGATAACAATCAAGGATAATGCGTTGCCCGGCGTTTACAACTTGAGAGCTAGGGTAAGGATGCCAGACGACACGACTTACGACGATACTGAAAACATTTATGTTGAGAACACAGGAGTCCGTTTTAAGATTGGACCAACTCAAAAAGTGGATTTTGCTGGAAGTTGGGCGCACATTAGTGCTACCGCTGCAAACTTGACTCCAGACAACATTGAAAACTTTTACGTGTTTATTAGACTTCATAACGGCGAACTTGTCGTGAACGAAAATTGGGGAAAAGTAGATAACATATTGTCAGGAGAAATAAAGAGCTTAAGTTTCGATTTAAAGATAAATGAAAATGCAGATTATGGTGACTACGAACTAAAAATCGGGCTAAAGCTCCCTGATAACACATATGTTACTGACGAGCGGCCAATAAAGCTTGTTTCGCTAATAGGAATCAAACGAAAGATTAACGTTCTAGAAAATGGAATCATGCCCCAAACTGAGAATTTTCTGAATCTCTATTACGTTGGTAGAGGGCGTGACAATCTCATAAAGATAAACGAGGTTCACGCAAACGTTGTGGGTCAGGATGAAGGTAATGAATGGATTGAAATTTACAATACCAGTCAGGAGAACTTGGGATGGGCAGGAGTTCGGATAGCTAACTGGAAGATTGTTGACAACGAAGGCACCCTCGCCACCGTTCCGCTTGGCGTTATACTCCAGCCAGATGATTACTATGTTTTTGAGGGGCTTAGCGGGCTTAACAATGCGGGAGATAACATACGGCTGGTTAACGATAAGGGCGAAGTAATTGACCATTTGGGATATACATCGACTGTAGAGGGAAAGTCAATAGCTCGACTACCAAACGCTTCAGATAACTGGGTTGACAACGCCCAACCAACTGAAGGCAGGAATAACAGCGATAATTCAGAAGGGGAAGCATATTTACCAAAGATAAATCTTGCTGATATCAAATCTGTTGCCCTCAGACTAAAGGTTCTGCTCGAAGAAAATGCAGAGGAGCTTGTTTTAACAAATGCGGAAATTTACGACGCGATTAGATACATAAACCAATATGGTACGGGAATTACAGAACAAGAGGCGGCAGGAGTTGTTAGATACGTTCAGACTTACGGAAAGCTGCAAGATAATTATCGAAACATGCTATTGAGCACAGGGTTATCGGAAAACGACATTTTAGGAATTGAAAATTTTATTAAAGAAAATTCAAATATTGTAATAAATGCGGTGCCCTCGCTGGGGTTGGAACAATTTAGGCAAGAATATACCAAGACCACTAGGGCATTAATTGACACTGCCGCGGCAAGTCTCCACATAGCGGTTGCTGCGGACATAGAACACCAGATTCAAAACCTTGGCTTTTCTGGCGGGCAGTACATAAGTGAATTACAAAGCCGCTGGAATACAACATCTTCAGATTTGGCTGTAGCAAACACATATGACAGTACACTTTACGAGGCAATGAAAATTGAGAACTGGCAGAGGGCTTACGACAATGCAGATGCTTTGATGGATTTTTCCGAAAATCGCTCTCTCGAAATAGTTGACGAGATTCACTTGGCCAGGGCCGCTCGCCTGTATTTCCGAGAGAACGGTACTTCCGACAACGTAAAACTTGTGGCTGATTACGAGTGGAAGTTTACGAAGGCGCTTGACCGTTTTCTATACAGCTACCAGAAAGGGCTTTACTTCAAAATGACAATGCTCGCTGCCCTGAACGGCGATAATGAGCAAGCGTTGAGCGAGGCGGCAAATGCCAAAAGTATGCCGTTAACGGTTAATGTGGGCGAACAGGTTTGGCAACCACTGAAGAATGCCCCAGGTATAGCGAACATGGCTACAGAAGTCGCGCAGAGTAATGGTGTGTGGTATGTTTATGTGGCAAGGCTTTACCAGCACCACCTTGACCGATACCGCATAGACACGAATGGATGGACCACGACATCCTCCCTATCTGAAAACGCTTGGGGGTGGGACGCCGGAGTATCACTGGAATATGCTGAGAACGGCGGTAGCGGTTATCTCTATGCACTGATGGGCGGCGACACTCGCGAGTTCTGGCGGTACAATTTAGCAAACAACTCATGGGAAAACCTCGGTTTCACTCCAAACTTCGTGAGTGCAGGAGGCTCACTAGTGTGGACCGGCGGGAATGTGCTTTACGCAACTAGGGGAAAGAGTTCCACTGAGTTCTGGTTGTACCACATCGAGAACAACAGTTGGGATAACGCTACCCTTGCTCCTGTTCCCGGGGATTTGGAAACTGGTGCAGGTCTTGCTTGGGACAACGGCAATTACTTGTACACCTTTAAAGGTGGCGGGGCAACGAATTTCTACCGTTATTCCATTTCAGGTAATTCTTGGGTGCCAGTTACGGCAGCACCAGATAGCATAGGTGCAGGTGCTTCTCTAGAGCTAGTAGCATCATCCATTTATGCCACCCGTGGCGGTGGAACAACCAACTTCTGGCGTTACAATACATCAAATAATACTTGGGAAAACGCGACTTCAACACTTGCCACGGTTGGAACCAGAGCTGGCGACCGTTTGGTCAAGCATGGAGACTATCTTTACCTGCCTAGGGGCGAGAACGACAATCAATTCTGGCGGTTCAAGCTTGAGGAGAGGTGGGTAACTGTTGAGGAACTGCTTGCTAACCCAAGCAATTATGACAACAAGGAAGTCTGGATAAAGGGGTTCATGTCAAATGTCCAAAGAAAGCAAACTCAGGATAACGTCCCATACTCTCTCTTTGATATCACGACCAATGAAGGCGCGGGAGCTGGGGTCGACAACACCAGATACTCCCAAAGTGAAAACATCAACGTATTTGACGGAGAACTAAAGCTCACGAACGTTTCGGCCGGCAATCATGTGGTCATAAGTGAAGTTTACCCGGACCCCGTGGTGGCATATGACCGCGCAGAGTTTGTTGAACTTTACAACCCAACCTCAAGCGATATTTCACTTGCTGGCTATTCCCTTTGGGAAGAAAACATCAACAAGATTAATTTTGCCACGCCCCATGTCATTAAAGCCCACAGCTATTTCCTAATCACAGACGATGACTACCCCGCATACAAGAACCAAGAAAACGCAAGCTGGCCCGACCCAGACGTGACGGTGGCATGGGCGTTGAGCAACTCCGGCGATGGCGTTGTTTTAAGAGACCCAAACGGCAACATCGTTGACAGATTTGGTTACGCCACTACATCTTACTACGAAGGTAGCCCGTTCCCGTCAACTCCTGCCCAAGGAAAAAGTGCCGAGCGATATTCGAGTGCGGCGAGAAGTTCGACCGAAGACCGGGGCAACGCTTTTGACACGGACAACAACGCCTACGACTTTTTTGTACAATCCGCGCCAAAACCAGAAAACTCCAAATATACGGAACACCCGCCAACTGGGGGCTACAGACTTGGTGGATACTTGGAATCAGCGATTTACGATGCTGGTGTCTCTGCCAATTGGAAAAACATTTTGTGGACGGAAAACAAGCCAGCAGGAACGAACGTTATTGTTGAGATTCGGACTGGCAACAGCTCGAAAATCGACAACACTTGGTCTGCTTGGGAAAACGTGGTGAATGGACAGGATATCAATAAGAACTCGCGTTTTGCCCAATATCGTGTAAGACTTTCCACCACAAACGATAACATTACTCCATCGCTACAGGAATTGCGTATCAACTACGCTGTAAGCGGACAGGCGAGGGCATGGGTACAGAGCGACTGGTTCGGCGGCGGAGGAATGGAGTCATGGTCGGCCCAACAGAGGCTTCGCGTTTATTTTGTACCGCACATTGACGTTTCCCAGGGGGCAGGGGAGAATTCTTATGGAATATTTAGAGGGGTTTTCAACGCATCACATTGGTTGACCGGGGCACCACAGCTAAACATGCTTGGGGTAAAGCTGTTCACAAATGGCGAGCCAGTATCTATAGACACGCCAACCAGTTGGACGACTTACACGCCTTGGGGTGCAGCGGGTTATGTTGGTTCATCCTCGATTACAAGGAGTTGGGGTTGGGCAGTATTTTTTGACAGCACGACCAAAGGTATACGGGAGGGGGCGCTCTTTGCTGCGTTTACAACTCTTGAGGATGCATTTGGGGAGTATACTGCATTTTTAGATTTACTTTGGGGCGCAATTACAACTGTTGTCGGTGGCATAGTGACATTTGCTGGATATTTAGTATCGTTTATTGCTCCGCCCATAGGCATAGGAATGATGACATGGGGCGTTGAAACTATGTGGGAAGGCGCCGTAGAAATGGCGGCAGGTGCGATATCTCTTGCCGCAGAAGTTGTTGTTGATGTAGTAGGTGATGCTATTGCTAGCGCGAAAGAAGCACAACACTATGAAGCAGAATATAATTGGGCGTGGGAGATGAATTATGACCGTGACGGGCCAGAGGGACCAGATGGGGACTATGGTTGGGAAGACTCTGGTTGGGAATGGGAAGGCCCAGAAGGCGATGACGGTGGCGGCATGGACGGTGCTGATTTTGGTTGTTAGTTTGATAAAAAAGTGAAAATATGACTGCAAAAGAAATACGACCTATTCACGACTCGTTCAGAAAAAACTGCCTTGTTACCCACATTGTAGCTATTCCGATGTTGGCGCTTGTGCTGATTTTGGTAGCAACTTCTGCTTCAGGAAAAAATACTTTGGGCGCAATGATGGCAATTGTCACGGCGGTTGGGGCATTGGTGAGTATGGGATACCGCTGGCGGAAACTTGAGTATTGGGCGTTTCCACAGTGGTTAATAAAACGGTTACGTGTTTTCACAGTGGTTGTTTCCGCTGCAGTTATAATTATCACTGGAATTGTCGCACTACTTAATTTGAATCCCACATATCAACTTGTTATGCGCCGGGATTTAGCATTGCCTAACCCATTATTGTTCATGGCCGCTATTTCGTATCTTTCTTTATCCAACGTTGTTGTTTTTGTCTTGTTCAATAGGCTGCAAGTGCCTGAACAAGGAATCCTTCCAAAAATTGTTGATAGAGAGGGAAAATTTAGCATGTATTATTTTTATGTATTTTTGATTTTGCCTATTGCTGTTGGGCTAGTTTTTTGGGTAGGAATTTAGGGTGTTTTAAATGAACAAGCGACAACCTTTGCCGCCGAAAGTTGTGAAGAAGCTAATGATTGTGATATTTATTGTGATGGCAGTTTGGATAGCTACTCGAACCTTGTTGAAACTTTCTAATGAGCTGTCGTATTTGGGCACAGCAATTATTGCAATAGTGTCTGCCATTTTGGTTTGGAAGTGGAAAGGACAAAATCCAAGCATCAAATCTTCACCCTAAAGTCGCGGAACCCAAAAAGGTACAGCATTAATATCAGTTATTTCATGTATGTGGCAGAGGACGGATGGGCGACGAAGAGGTACTCCTCAGGCGGTATCTGAAGGGGCTCGGCGTGGTCGTCAGCAGATACAGGATTCTCTTCAGCTTCATCGCACAGGTCGGGGCCCGTGAGAAGCCGTTTTTTGTTATGGGCAAGCCCCTACAAAAGGACTACCCAAGCCTCCTTGAGTACGCCTCGGAGAAGCTGAAAATCCACCCGATGCAGACATACAGAGCAAAGGAGGCGCTTGAAAAGGCTGGGCTGATTGTCAACCTGTCGAAGCAAGACCCGAAATACAGCGTGATTACGGCAAGGGGGGGCAGGGCGCCCATCTATGCCGTGCCGAAGGCCTCGTTTCTTTTCCTGAGCTACCTCAACGAAGCTTTCCAGAAGTTCAGGGAGGCGGTTAAACAATGAGTGGGGATGAATTTGCGGTTCTGATTCTGCTGGTTTTTGTCAATATTGCTTTGCTGTCGTGGCGAAGGCTGCTCAAGAAACATAACCAAGTCCTGTTGGGCGACTACGCCGACTGCCTGAGAACGCACAAGGCTTCCGAGCCTCTCAAAAAAGTCGAGCCTGATGTTTCCGTCCTCGTTGACCTGGTTGACGAAGATACTGCGAAGAGCTTGATGTCCGCCGCCCAGTTAAAGTACGAGGCAAGTTTCAACATCAGGGATTTGGAAAAGCGGGAACTGGCGCAGGCGCTTGACGAGGCAGAAATCAAGCTTGGGTTATCGCAAAACATCAGGACGACCGGGCGTTATTTCGGGGGCGACTTGGGAAATGAGGTTATTTTTGTGAGGACGGATGCCAACCCAAAAAAGAAGTTCCCCGATGCGGTCTTTTCGCTGGCACCGCTCCTTCCACTCGTTCCATACCTCGTTTGGATTTTGAACATTGCCCTGTTTGCCCTCCTGCTCTGCCAGCTTGCGGAATCTAGAAGCCTCAGTCTGGCACTCTACCCACACGAAGAGGCCCCTCGGAGACAATGGGCTGCTGGTGCTGTTGACGCGGCTGGAGAAGCGTGCAGGGCTGGAAAAGCATGTCCACCTCCACCTGCTCAGGCACAGCCGAGCCACCCACTTGGCGAACGTGCTGACCGAGCCGCAGCTTAGGATTTTCTTCGGGTGGACTAAGCGTTCAGATATGCCGTCGACCTATGTCCACCTTTCCGGCAGGGATGTCGACCGAACGCTGCTGGAACACTACGGCAGACCAATGAAGGACGAAAAGCCAGAGACGGAAGTGCTCAAGCCGAAAGTCTGCCAGCTGTGCGCCCTTGAGAACCCTGCGAGCCTGAGCTTCTGCAGGAGATGCACGGCGCCGCTTGACGAAGAGATTTCCCAGGCGCTGCAAACCCAGCAGCAGGTGTCCGACAAGGTGCTCACAACCGTGATGGAGGAGTTTATGAAGCGCGCGCCCGACTTGGTCTGGCAGGTGCTCCAGGAGAGAGGGCTGCTTGGAGTGTTACAGAACAACGGATTGCCAGCCAAGAAAGAGGTCGGGTCGGTTTCTGAGGAGGTGTAAGGCTTGAATCCCTCCGGGCCCACCACCTATTTTTGGTTGCGCGGGCACTGTTTTTAGATGAAACTCATCCTAGCATCGTCGCAAGATCCTGCCGCGCAGAACATATCGGAGCGTCTTCTGGAGCTGTATGATTTTGAGAGATATCCCGAACAGCCAAACGCTTACATTGGTGAGAAAGAAAGCGTGGCAATGCTGAAGGTTGAAGGCGGCGTGACTCGAATTTCTGCGCCGCCATTCGACGTCGCAGAAGTGATTGTGGCGTCGAGGCACGCGAGCGAGGCTGGCAGGCAGTCCCTCACCGTGCATGTCCCAGGCGAGCTGGAGAAACGAGATTTGGCGTTAGCATCCCCTTCCACTGTCAAGTCGGCGCTGAACGCTCTGGTAAAGGCGCGCGATGAGCTCGGGCTCGCGCATGATGTTTCCCTGGAAGCTACCCATCATGGACCAACAACACTGAACGTCCCAGTCACATTCGTGGAGATCGGCAGCAAACTTGAGCAGTGGCAGGACAGGAAGGCCGGCGAAGCGGCCGCCAGTGCGATCATGGAAGCCGCAAGGGAAACCAGCGGGAGCCTCAGCGCCGTGGGCGTCGGCGGCCCCCATTATGCCCCGCGCCACACCGAGGCTGCTCTGAAGACAAACATAGGCATCGGCCACATAATCCCAAAATACATCCGCTTCACCGAGGAGCTGCTGGAGGATGCCGTCCGGAGGACCAGCGGTGGCGCCGAGATTTTGCTCGCCGACTGGAAAGGCATGAGCGCGGAGCAGAGGTCGGTATGCCGGGCCGCCGCAGAAAAGCTGAAAATCAAGCTTGAGCGGGCAGGCGACGCAACCCCCGGCAGATTTTCCCGCTGAAAAGACTTAAATTGAGGCTTGGTAAAGAAAAGGCGAAGCTTATGAAGGCTCAGTCCGCTGGTTTTCGACCTGAGACCGGGTTTGTGTTGAAGCCAGGCATAGCACCGGTTGCCAAGAAGGCAGCCGCGCCGCCAAAGGGGACCTCTGCCGAGGAACTCCAGCAGATACTCAACCAAGCAAAGGCCAACATAATGGTGGTGGGCTGCGGAGGGGCCGGCTGCAACACTGTTTCAAGGATAGTCACGGAGGGCATCAAGGGGGCCGAGACCGTCGCCGTCAACACGGACGCTCAGGACCTTCTTTACACATCCGCCGACAGAAAGATATTGATTGGGAGGGACATAACTGGGGGGCTCGGCGCGGGCAACGACCCGGAGAAGGGAGAGGCCGCGGCAAGGGCGGACGAGCATTCCATCAAGGACCACATCTACGGCTCGGACATGGTTTTTGTCACATGCGGGCTCGGGGGAGGCACGGGCACCGGCAGCGCGCCTGTTGTGGCTGAAATAGCGAAGAGGATGGGTGCCCTGACGATTGGCGTTGTCACAATGCCTTTCACTGTCGAGGGGAGCAGGAGGAGGAAAAACGCGGACATTGGCCTGGAAAAGCTGCTTGCCGCCGCCGACAGCGTCATAGTGGTCCCGAACGACAAAATACTGAAGCTGGCTCCAAAGCTCACCCTAAGCGAGGCGTTCGAGCTCGCCGACAAGGTCCTCAACGACGGGATAAAAGGAGTGACTGAACTGATAACTGTGCCCGGCCTGGTCAACCTGGACTTTGCCGATATGCGCGCGGTACTCCAGAACAGCGGGATCGCGGCAGTAGGGATAGGAGAGTCCGACACAGACAACAGGGCAGAGGATGCAGTGGTCAACGCCCTAAACAGCCCGCTCCTAGATGTTGACATCACAGGAGCGAAAGGGGCAATAGTGAATGTCATAAGCGCGGATGTCAGCACTGCGGAATACAACAAGATCGTGGCCAAGGTCTCGGAGGCTCTCGACCCCGCCGCCAACGTTATCCCAGGGGCGCAACTTTCAAGCGAGATGAAAAGGACGGTGAAGGTTCTGGTGGTCCTTGCAGGCGTGCACTCGCCATACGTCGGCCCGCCGGCCCCCAAAAAGGAGCAGGTTGACCTAGGATTGGATCTGGTCTGATGAAGGAGTTTTTACGGAACTGCAAACGGATGTTCAGGATAGCTAGGAAGCCTGGCGAGGAAGAGTACTTCAAGGTGGCAAAGATAACTGGCCTGGGGATCCTGCTCATCGGGTTCCTGGGCTTTGCCGTGATGCTTGTGGCTTTTTACCTCGGCGTTACTGTATGAGGTGATCGCGTGCCTGAAGAGTCGGAAAAGTCGGAAGAGGTGCAGAAGCCCAAGGTGTTCGCAGTCCGAGCGACGGTTGGCCAGGAGAAGAGCACGGCCGACATGATTTCCGCCAGGACAAAGAACTTCAACCTCCCGATAATCTCAATACTTGTGCCTCTCGGCATCAAGGGTTATGTTTTCGTGGAGACGTTGGGCGGCAAGTCGAGCATAGAGCGAGTCAGGACCGGCGTGAGGCACGCGAAGGGGATGGTTTCAGGTGAGGTCCCGATAACCCAGCTTGAGCAGTTCCTGCTTCCCAAGCCTTCCGTGGAGGGTATGGGCGTAGGCGACATCGTCGAGGTCACGTCTGGGCCTTTCAGGGGCGAGAGGGCGAGGATAATAAGGATAGACGAGGGGAAGGAGGAAATAACCGTCGAGCTTTTCGAGGCCACGGTTCCCATCCCCGTCACAGTCAGAGGCGACACCGTCAAGGTAATCCAGAAAAAAGAAAAGTGATGCTGCGCTAGGGCGGCAATTTCGTCAACTTTGCAGGATCAGAGATTTCGCTCGATTTCTTTCAAAGACTTTTCAAATATGTCTAAACCCATCTGTAACTCAAGCCTGGTCGAGACAAGTGGTGGCGCAATTCTTATCACCGATCGCCCGCCCCTGAAGACTATCAGGCCGTGGTCTAGAGTGTCGCGGACGAGCTTCTCCCGCGCTTCCACCGCCGGCTCCTTTGTCCTTTTGTCTTTGACGAGCTCGACGCCAATAAGAAGACCCTTGCCGCGAATATCGCCTATGAGACTTGACTCCTCAGCAATCTCGTTCAGCCTTTTGAGAGCGAAGCTGCCGAGTTGCTCTGCGCGCTTCACTAAGTTCTGCTCCTTCAGAATCTTCAGCCCCTCGATGGCAGCCGCGCACGCCACAAGGTTGCCCCCGAAAGTCGAAGCATGGGCGCCTGGCTCCCAATCCATGACGTTCGCGCTGGATATCATCGCGCCTATCGGGGCCATTCCCCCTGAGAGAGCCTTCGCGACACAGATCATGTCTGGGACAACTCCCCAGTGTTCCATTGCGAAGTTCTTCCCGGTGCGCCCCAGCCCCGTCTGGACCTCATCCGCTATTAGAAGCCACCCGTGCTCGTCGGCCAGCTCCTTCAACATTGGATAGAACTCTGGAGGTGGGACGATGTATCCTGAGCTGCCCTGTATTGGTTCGGTTATCACAGCAGCGACCTCTTCTGGCGGTATCACTTTCCTGATGTAGTCTCGGATGAACTCCATACATAAAAAGTCGCAGCCGGGGTACTCCTGGCAGAACTTGCAGCGATAACAGTAGGGGTACGGCATGAAGCTCACGCCGGGCACAAGGGGGAAGAAATATTTGTGGTGGAGGACGTTCGTCGCCGAAAGGCTCATCGCCCCGAAAGTCCTTCCGTGGAATGCTCCCGTGAAGGATATCATCCGCGGGCGCCGGCTGTGCCACCGGGCGCACTTGAACGCTGCTTCGACCGCCTCGGCGCCGGAATTCCCGAAGTAGACCCGCTTTGGAAACTTCCCGGGCGCCAAATCCACCAGCATCTCGGCGAGCTTGACCTGGGCCTCGTAGTAAAAGTCCGTTCCAGCGAAGTGGGTGAGTTTAGTGGCCTGCTGTTTGACAGCATTGACCAGACGGGGATGGGAATAGCCGTAGTTGAGGACGAACATTCCGGAAGAGAGGTCGAGGAAGACGTTGCCGTCCACATCCCTGACGTAGGCGCCCCAACCCTCAGTCGCCACTATCGGCTCAGACCTGGTGTACGAGGGTGACATCACTCGTTCGTCCCTCGTCACGAGCTTTTTCGCTATCGGGCCAGGGACAGGATTTATCACCCGGGGCCCGTGCTTGACCCAGCTTGGTTTTGGCATTTCATCCCTTACAGCATACTGCGCGGGGCAGTTTTAAGTTTATAGTGGTCACCTGTAGAGCGCACAGCATAGTCTAAATAAACATCCCGGGCTTATTCCATCTGGAGAGCATGGCTGAAAGTTATGCGGGCGGGCGGGACGCTTTTGAAGTCCTGCCGAAGAGGAGTCCGGACTCCCACAAGGGTGACCACGGGAGGCTGCTGGTGGTCGGGGGAAGCTCTCGCTATGTCGGAGCTCCCGCGATGGTTGGTCTGGCAGCCCTCAGGTCCGGAGTAGACCTGGCGACAATTGCCGCTCCAGAGAAGGTTGCTTGGGCGATAAATTCCATTTCACCCGATCTGATAACTATCAAACTCATGTGTGAGGACATTGAGCCGCGCGATGTTCCAGGGCTGGTTTGGGAGCTTGAGCGGGCCACGGCGGTTGTGGTCGGGCCAGGCCTTGGCACACTTAAAAAGACAAGAAAGGCCGTGTTGGGCCTTGCGGTCGCCATGAGAAAGAAATACCCCAAACTTCCAGCACTTTTCGACGCTGATGGTTTGAAGGCCTTGGCGTCCGGGGGCAGGCTTACAAAGGGGATGCCGTGGGTGCTGACGCCGCATGCGGGAGAGTTCAAGATATTGACAGGTTTGAATTTGCCGTCTGACCTTCAAGGCTGCATCAAGATGGTAAAATCTGCAGCGCGGAAGTTCGGGTGCGTGATTTTGCTGAAGGGCCAAATTGATATTATTGCATCGCCTGCTGGAAATGTTAATTTGAACTCCACGGGCAACCCGGGGATGACGGTCGGAGGGACCGGGGATGTATTGGCAGGCATTGTCGGCGCATTTCTCTCGCAGGGGGCTAAACCTTTCAAGGCAGCGGTGGCCGGAGCCTGGATAAACGGCAGGGCAGGCGACCTCTGCCTCAAGGAGAAGGGCTATGAGTTCATAGCGTCGGATTTAATTGCCAAGCTGCCTGATGTATTTGCGGAAATCCGCGGGAGGAAAAGATAGAAATGGCAAAGTTTGAAGTCGCTGAAAAGCGCCTGTTCAACTTCAAGGTCTGCATGAGGTGCAACGTCAAGAACCCGATAAGAGCGACCAGGTGCAGGAAATGCGGCTACAGCGGGCTCAGGCCGAAGTCAAAGGAGCCGCGGGCGTAATCGCGTTGAATATTTTATAGGTGGCGGGCCCGGAGGGATTCAAGCCTTACACCTCCACGGAAACCGACCCGACCTCTTCCTTGGCCGGCGTCTCATTGCCCTGAAGGACTCCAAGCAGTCCTCTCTCTTGGAGCACCTGCCAGACCAAGTCGGGCGCGCGCTTCATGAACTCCTCCATCACGGTTGTGAGCACCTTGTCGGACACCTGCTGCTGGGTTTGCAGCGCCTGGGAAATCTCCTCGTCCAGCGGCGCCGTGCATCTCCTGCAGAAGCTCAGGCTCGCAGGGTTCTCAAGGGCGCACAGCTGGCAGACTTTCGGCTTGAGCACTTCCGTCTCTGGCTTTTCGTCCTTCATTGGTCTGCCGTAGT